>JAWSUU010000018.1:0-24517 GCA_033549325.1 Bacillota bacterium
GCAACAGGACCTACTTTAATAGCAAGAATGGTAGAACAATGTGAAGAATTCGGAGCAAAATTTGAAGTAGGAACAGTAGAAAAAGTAGACTTTTCAAAAGACATAAAAAAACTGGTAATAGAAGACGGAAAAGAAATACTTGCTAAATCAATAATAATAGCAACAGGAGCATACCCGAGAAAACTAAACGTACCGGGAGAAAAACAGCTAATAGGAAAAGGAGTATCATACTGCGCAACCTGTGACGCAGATTTTTTCACAGACATGGAAGTATACTGTGTAGGAGGAGGAGATACAGCAGTAGAAGAAGCAATGTATCTTACAAAATTCGCATCAAAAGTAACCATAATACACAGAAGAGATCAGCTAAGAGCTACAAAATCAATACAGGAAAAAGCCTTTAAAAATAAAAAGATAGACTTCATATGGAACAGTACAATAGACGAAATAAGAGGCGACGGCATAGTAGAAGAAATGGTACTAAAAGACACAAAAACAGGAGAAAAAACCCTGATAAAAGCACCGGAAGAATTCGGAACCTTTGGAATATTCGTCTTTGTAGGATACATACCAAACACAAAAATATTCAAAGACGAAATAGAAGTAAACGAAAAAGGATACATAGAAACATGTCAAAACCTAAAAACATCAAAGCCGGGAATATTTGCAGCAGGAGACATAAGAGAAAAATCTTTAAGACAGGTAATTACAGCAGCAGCAGACGGTGCAATAGCAGCAATTCAGGCTGAAAGATACATAATGAGTAAAGAATATTAAAAAGGAGGGATAAAATGTTAGAACTAACAAAAGATACATTTGAAGAAGAAGTATTAAAAGAAGAAGGATATACCCTGGTAGACTACTGGTCAGATGGATGTGAACCATGTAAAGCCCTTATGCCAAGCATAGTAGAACTATCAGAAAAATATGAAAGCAAAGTAAAATTTTGCAAACTAAACACAACAAAAGCAAGAAGACTAGCAATAAGTCAAAGAGTGATGGGACTACCGGCAATAGTACTGTACAAAGGCGGAGAAAAAATAGACGAAAGAACAAAAGAAGAAGCAACCAAAAAAAATATAGATGAAATGATAGAAAAAAACATATAGAAAATTAAAAAGGAGAGAGTAAAATGAGCATATTAAAAAATAAAAAAGTCATAATAATTGGCGACAGAGACGGAGTGCCTGGACAGGCAATTTCTGAATGTGTTAATACAGTTGAAGGAACAGAAATAGTTTTTTCATCAACAGAATGTTTTGTCTGAACTGCAGCAGGCGCAATGGATTTGGAAAATCAAAAAAGAGTTAAGGATTTGGAAGAAAAATTTGGTGGAGAAAATATAGTAGTACTATTTGGAGCAGCAGAAGCAGAAACATCAGGACTGGCAGCAGAAACAGTATCAGCAGGAGATCCAACATTTGCAGGACCTCTTACAGGAGTAGCATTAGGACTAAAAACATACCACGTAGTAGAAGGAAAACTAAAAGAAGAATTCGACCAGGAAGTATACGAAGAACAGGTAGGTATGATGGAAATAGTACTAAATGTAGAAGAAATAGAAGAAGAAATGAATTCTATGAGGGATCAGTTCTGTAAATACTAAACTTAGAGTTAAAAGATAGAAACAAAAACCAAATAAATTAAACAAACCAAAAAAATCCAAATTAAATCCAAAAATCCAAACCATTGAAAAGGTCTAGTAGGACCGAAAACTAAAAACAATAACAAAGATGAAATAATATAAAAAGGTAGATATTCATCTACCTTTTTATCATATGGAGGTAGAAAGATGAACTATTCAGTAGTAAAAGCAAGCAGCTATGTACTTGTACATGCACCGGATATGGTAATACACAACGGTACTACTCAAACTATGGAAAAAAAGAAAAATCCAGACAGCGAGTATTTAAAAAAGCTTCCAAAACATTTAAGAACATTTGAAGAAGTAGTAAACTATCAGCCAAATCAAACATACATAGGAAACATGACCCCTAAGGAGTTAAAGGAAAAATCCTTTCCATGGCATCAAAACAAAGAAAGCGGGGCTTCAAGATTCGGTAAATTTGGGGAGATAATGCCTCAAGATGAATTCATAGCATTAATAAAAATATCCGACGTATTTGACCTGGTTCAATTAGAAGAAGAATTTACATCAAATATAAAAGGAAAACTAAAAGAACATCCCTTGTTTTCTGAAAAAGAAATAGCTTTACTAAAAGATGGAATTTCAAAAGAAAAAATAGAAAGACTAGTAGAAGATCATGCAGAAGCACTGTACTACGAGGGAAAAGTTGTTGGATGTGTAAAAAGAGCTCATGATGTAGATGACAATCTAACCAGCCACATAATGTTTGAAAATCTAGTATCAAAAGCATCGGGAATACTTTCTTTAAAAAATCTAGTAGAAAAAAACAACCTTAATGTTGAAGACATAGATTATGTAATAGAATGTTCTGAAGAAGCCTGCGGTGATATGAACCAAAGAGGTGGAGGAAACTTTGCTAAATCCATAGCTGAAAGCTGCGGCGCAATAAATGCTACCGGTTCAGATTTAAGAGGATTTTGCGCAGCACCAGTACATGCTTTAATAAACGGGGCAAGTTTAGTACAGGCTAAAACATATAACAACGTAGTAGTAGTAGCAGGAGGATCCACTGCAAAACTTGGAATGAACGGAAAAGACCACGTTAAAAAAGACATGCCTGTAATAGAAGATGTAATAGGTGGATTTGCAGTGTTAATAAGTAAAAACGACGGGATAAATCCAATAATTAGAACAGATTTAGTAGGAAAACACAATGTAGGTACCGGATCTTCTCCACAGGCAGTAATTAAAGCACTAATAGCTGATCCACTAGATAAAGGAAACCTTACAGTTAATGATGTAGACAAATATTCTGTAGAAATGCAAAATCCAGACATTACGAAACCGGCAGGAGCTGGAGATGTTCCAGAGTCAAACTACAAGATGATAGGTGCCATAGGAGTAATGAGAAAAGAACTTGAAAGAAAAGAACTTATGGACTTTGTAGCTAAACACGGTATGGTAGGTTGGGCACCAACCCAGGGACATATTCCTTCAGGAGTACCTTATCTAGGATTTGCTCAAAATGATTTAACTGAGGGAGATTTAAACAGAGCAATGATAGTAGGTAAAGGATCACTTTTTTTAGGAAGAATGACAAATCTATTCGATGGAGTAAGTGTAATTATTGAAAGAAACAAAGGAATTGAAGAAGAAAGCTCTATGAATAAAGATGAAATAAATAAAATCATTGCAGAGGTTATGAAAAAAATCGGCGACCAGCTGTTAAACCAATAAAGGAGGTTACTTCATGTCAAAAGAAATTAATAAAATTATTGGAAACTCCTTTCTAGAAATAGCCCAGTCAATAGAAAATAAAGACTTTGGTCCTAAGATAAAGATAGCTTTAACCACCTTAGGAAGTGAACACCACAGTGAGGTTTTAATTCAAGGAGCAAAAGAAGCTCAGGATGATATGAATAATCTTGAAGTAGTAATAATCGGAGACAAGGTAGAAGGATTTGAGTGCTACGAAACCGACTGTGAAAATGAAATGCACCAGATTATGGAAAAACTTTTAGATGAAGGTAAGATACAGGGATGTGTAACAAGACACTACAACTTTCCTGTAGGAGTATCTACAGTAGGAAAGGTACCTACTCCGGCTTTTGGAAAGGAAACCTTCATAGCTACTACTACGGGAACTGCTTCTACAGATAGAACAGAAGCCATGTTTAAAAATGCTCTTTACGGTATCATAACGGCTAAGACTATGGGAAAAGAAAATCCAAGTGTAGGCATATTAAATTTAGACAGTGCAAGAACAGTTGAAAGAGCACTAAAGCAGCTTAAAGAAAATGGATATGATATTAACTTTGCATCTTCAAAGAGATCTGACGGTGGAGTAATCATGAGAGGTAACGACCTACTTATGGCATCAGCTGATGTTATGGTTACAGATACTCTAACGGGAAATATTTTAATGAAGCTTATGTCTTCTTTTTCTACTGGAGGCAGCTACGAGGCAGTAGGTAGTGGATACGGTCCAGGAATAGGATTTGATTACGATAAAACTATATTAATTTTATCAAGAGCTTCCGGAACTCCTGTTGTTAAAAATGCCATCCTTTACGGTGCAAAACTAGCAAAGAACAACTTATCTCAAAAGATTAAAGATGAATACAAAGAACTTAAAAAGTTTGGCCTTGATGATATTTTAAAATCTTTTAAAGAAGTTAAAAAGGAAGAAGTTGAAGAAGTAAAAATGCCTGATAAAGAAATTGTTACAGAATCTATTTCCGGTATAGATGTTTTGGATTTAGAAGTTGCCTGTAAAAGACTTTGGGCTAAAGGTATATATGCTGAAACCGGTATGGGTTGTACCGGACCTATTATAAATGTATCAAAGGACAATTTAGATAAGTCAAAGGATATATTAAAAGAAGAAAGTTATATATAAATGCAAAAGCCTGCAGTCTCTTTGACTGCAGGCTTTCTAAAAGGGATAATAGGGAGTATAACAACTATCTCAGAACTTCGATTGCTTTTTCCAACTGCTCATCTTTTTCGTCGATTTTCATAAAATCTTCTAAACTTTTAGTTAAAGATTCTTGTGTCGTAAAATCCAGTACTCCGTATGAATAAAGTCCCATATCTTCTTGATATTTTTTAAGTTCTCTTTCTAATGCCTGGTCAAAATGTCCATCCGGTCCGGTAACATCATAACCAAGTAGATCTAAAATCATTTCTGCTGCTAATACGTCAAGACCAACTATACCTAACTGAGGTTTTCTATATTTATCCAACTCTGGAATATGAGATATATCAATATCTTTTTCTTCAAAGGTGTTTTCTACTATTATATCAGGAGTTATTCCTATTCCTTCAACCTTATTACCATTAGCTGTAAAGTATTCCGCAGTAGTAAGCTTAATACCCGCACCATTTCTTAAAGGATATAAACTTTGAACAGTTCCTTTTCCGTAGGTTTTTGTACCTATTACAGTACCGGCATCTCTATCTTGCACAGCTCCGGCGAATATTTCCGATGCACTTGCTGAACCTTCATTTACCAGCACAGCTATATCAAAGGTATCTACAGTTAGTGAACTTGTATATTCCGATACTTCACCATTTCCATACTTAACAGTTGCAACAGGACCTTCAGGAATAATAAAGAAATTTAGCATTCCTATTACTTCCGGAAGACTTCCTCCCGGGTTGTTTCTTAAGTCTATAACAAGTTTGTAGACTCCGTCAACGTCAAATTTTCCGAGTTCTTTTCCGAATAATTCCAAAGTATTATCGTTAAACTGTGTTATTTCTAAATAACCTATGTCATCAGTCAGCATTTCTGAATAAACTGAACTTATAGTAATAAGATCTCTTTTTATATTGAAAAATAGTTCTTCACTATTTCTTAATATACCTAATCTTACTGATGTTCCTATTTCGCCACGGATTAACTCAGCTGCTGCTTCTGTAGTGTATCCGGTGATATCCTTACCGTCAACGCTTATTATCTTATCCTTAGCTTTAATACCAGCTTCAACAGCCGGAGATCCTTTTAAAGGAGTAACTACAGTTATATAATTTCCTTCTTTAACTATCTGTATCCCAACTCCTGTAAATTCTCCTGACATTTCAGAAGTAAAGCTACGGTACTCCTCAGGAGTGTAGTACACACTATGTCTATCCAGCTGATCAAATATACCCTTGTACATACCATTTACTGCTTCGTCATAGGTAATATCGTAAAGATAATTTTCCTTTACAAATTCCACAACCAACTTCATAAACTCTATATCTTCTTCGTAAAGCTCTTCTTCCGTCTTTTCAACAGGTTTTTCAGATTCAACCTCTGCAGCAAAAGCTATGCTTAAAGAAGATAAAATCATACCTAAAATAACTATCCACACAAAAATTCTCTTATATTTTAAAATTCTCATTGAGTCCACCTTTCATAAAAATATTCTGTTATGTACATTATATATTATATAGACTTAAAAACAAATTAATTTTTGCTAAATATTTTACTTAAAAGAAATTAATACGAGAAACACAAAGGGAGAAACACAAAGGGACAGTCCCCTTGTGTTTTTAAACCGAAGAATATTATTTATTAACATATACTTAACATAAGAAATATTGACAAAATAGAAGTTCTATATTACTATATGAGCAAACAGTAATATAGAAAGGGGGAAAAGATGAATTTATCAGAAAAATTAAAACTTCTTTCCGATGATAATAGACTAAGAATAATAAACCTCATATTAAAAGAAGAACTTTGCAATTGCGAAATAGAAACAATTTTAGAATTAAGTCAATCTAACACATCTAGACATTTAAGTAAAATGAAGGGACTGGAATTTTTTGAATCCTATAAAGACGGAAACTGGGTTCACTATCGAATAAAAAAATATGAAAATTATGCTGAACTAATAAAATTCTTACAGCAAGAATTCAAAAAAGAAGAAATTTTCGTAAAAGATTTAGAAAGATTTAAAAAATATAAAAAGAGCGGTATGACCTGTACTGTAATAAGAGAAGATAAAGAGAAGGTCTTGAATTTTCTCAAGCGCTAAAATAACACAAGGGGACAGTCCCCCTGTGTTTGAAAAAGAAGAGTCTTAAGTTTACTGTCATATAAATTTATAAATAAAGGAGAAAAACATGAGTATAAATAAAGATAAAAGAGAAAATATAGTAGAAGAATCCACTATGGGATTTTTTGAAAAATACTTATCAATATGGGTAGCTTTATGTATAGCTGCAGGAGTAGCTATAGGACACTACCTGCCAATCGTACCTGAAATACTAAGTGAATTTGAATATGCAAAAGTTTCTATTCCCGTAGCAATACTTATATGGTTGATGATTTATCCAATGATGTTAAAAATAGACTTTTCGAGCATAATTGATTCAGCTAAACAACCAAAAGGTCTTGCTGTAACCATGGTAACAAACTGGCTTATTAAACCTTTTACTATGTACCTAATAGCGTACTTTTTCTTTAATATAGTTTTTAAAAACCTTATAAGTCCAAATTTAGCTAAAGAATATTTAGCAGGAGCAGTTTTATTAGGAGCAGCACCTTGTACTGCAATGGTTTTTGTATGGAGTCACCTTACCAAAGGTAATCCTGCGTATACCGTTGTACAGGTAGCATTAAATGACCTAGTATTACTGGTAGCATTTGTTCCTATAGTGGCTTTTTTGCTGGGAGTAAGTGACGTTCCTGTACCCTACGATACATTATTTTTATCTGTAGTACTATTCATAGTTATACCATTAGCTGGAGGGTATCTATCTAGAAAGAAAATAATTAAAGATAAAGGAAAAGATTATTTAGAAAATGTATTTATCAAAAAATTTGATAATGTAACAATAATTGGACTTTTGCTTACATTAATTATAATATTTTCATTCCAAGGGGAAATTATTATAGAAAATCCATTTCATATAGTGTTAATAGCAGTCCCCCTTACTATACAGACTTTTGTAATTTTTGCATTTGCCTACGGATGGTCTAAAATATGGAAAGTACCTCACAATATAGCAGCACCAGCATCTTTAATAGGAGCAAGCAACTTCTTTGAACTTGCAGTAGCAGTAGCTATATCATTATTTGGATTAAGGTCTGGGGCAGCTCTTGCTACAGTAGTTGGAGTTTTGGTAGAAGTTCCGGTTATGCTGACCCTTGTTAAAATTGCAAACAATACGAGAAGTAAGTTTCCAATGGCCTGAGAATAATTTTATAAAATGATTATAGTTCAACTGACACTCCGTATTTTGAGAAGTATTTAGTACCGTTCGAAAATAGAACTCTCACAGACTTGATTAGCCAATCATCCTTATTTAAATCGGATTCTTGGAAGTCAGGTTGTGTGAGACCTGCCTCTATTTACCTTGTAAATAGGGCTAGGGCTTCAAAACTCACTACGTTCAAACATTTCGTTCTAACAATTTTCTCACTTATACTATACTTCTTACAAAATACTTCTAAGTCATTTTCACTTATAATCATTTTAAACATAATCTTTAAAAAGGAGAATACAATGGAAAAAATAAAAGTAGCATTCATATGCGTGCACAACTCCTGTAGATCACAAATGGCAGAAGGATGGGCAAAAGAATTAGGTAGCGATATATTAGAAGTATATTCAGCAGGCACAGAAGAATATCCGGAAGTTAAACCAAAGGCAGTACAGGTAATGGAGGAAGCTGAAGTATCAATGGAAAATCACAAGCCAAAACTTCTGACAGATATACCAAGAGAAGTAGACATTCTAATATCTATGGGATGCGGAGTAGTTTGTCCTTTCCTTCCAAATAAGTACGAAGAAGACTGGGGTTTAGATGATCCTTCAGGAGGACCCATAGAAGGATTTAGAGAAACAAGGGATATTATTAAAGAAAAAGTAGAGGACTTGATACAAAGAATAAAAGACGGTGAGATTCAAGTTTGATTTTATAATTTGGTATTCGAATGAATATGAGAAATTTTAATTTTAATAGAACACAGGGGGGACCGACCGTCCCCCTGTGTTTACTTGTGTATAAAATCTATTGAAAATGATAAGATTAAATTATTAAATTAAGGCGCCTTAGGAGGGATTAAAAAGAAGTACAGAATAAGCGAAAAAGATGGTTTATGAGTGCTGTTTGAGCATAGCGAGTTCACGAATTATCTTTAAGCGGTTCTTGTTACTTCTAAATCCTGAGTACTGGCAACTGAATTAATAATAATCTTATAAAAATACGTAGGATAAATTGAGCTATACTATTATTGTCTTCTAATCATTTTTTTGCATTTATTTCTGAGAAGTCAAAAACTTCTTTCATTTGACATTACTATTGTTTAAATGTAAAATTATTATACTTATATGGAGAAAAAAAGAAAAACAACTTTTTACATAAATGAAAGGTGAAAAAAATTGAGTAGAAATAGCCAAACATCAAGACTTACAGAATCAGCATTTATAGCGGGAATACTACTTATATTTGCTATAATAGGAACTTTAATATTTCCCTTTATCGACTATATATATGCACTACCGGCAATAATCCTAGCAAAACGGCATGACTATAAAGCAGCTATTATGGCCTTAGTAACAGCAGGGATTATAGCATCAATACTTTTAGGAGTACAGGCGGGGCTTTATTACCTTGTACTTTACACTCCTATGGCAGCCACAATGAGCTACTTTATTGATAAAGACAGAAGGCCTGCTTTGACCATAGCTTTTAGCGGTTTAGCTTATCTTATATCCTTTATTATACTGCTTTTTATAATGCAGCTATTTTTAGGATTAAATCTAATAGAATATGTGACAGAAGCATTTCAGCAAAGTTTCGAAATTCAGGAAGGACTATTTTCTAATTTTGAAGGATTTCAGGAACAGCTGGAATCAAGCAGAGCAATGTACGACAATATGCTGGAATTAATTATTATGATAATGCCCGGTATACTTATAGCAACATCCCTATCAATGGTAGTCATAAACTATCTGGTAGCCCAAAAAATAGGTAAAAGACTAAAAGCTAAAATAAGACCCCTTGGAAATTTTAAAAACTTTAAACTTCCAAACAACATAGTTTTAGGAATGCTGGTAATATTTGGACTAACTATGCTAGTAGGACAGTTTAATATAGTGGATTACGAAACATTATCTGCCAATGTACTGTTTTTATTTCAAATAGTTTTCTTCATACAAGGTTTAGCCCTTGTAAGATTCCTAATGGACAAATATAATATAAATAGGTTCTTAAGAATTTTGATAATTATTTTCATAATAATCAACCCTGCTTTTTCTCTTGCAGTAATATTAGCGGGCATAGCCGATGTACTCTTTGATTTTAGAAAGTTGAAAGAAAGCAAATAGGTGATAGAATGAAACCATTTAAAGGACCGAGATTTTTAATAGAAGAAAACAGTATATTCTTCTATTTAAGCATTGCTTTTATATTGGTAATAGCAATATTAGGGAATTATATAATAGCTCTAGTATCTTTTTTAGTGCTGCTTTTAGCTATGCGTAATTCTGTAGATAAGTATGAAAAGCGGAAAAAAGAGTTAAACAAATACCTAATAGAATTCACAAACAACATCGACGATATGTCCAGAAAAACCTTACTTAATTTTCCAATTCCTTTACTAATATTAAACAAAAAAGGTGACATATATTGGTACAATAGTAAATTTAAAGATATAGTTGGAGAAAAAGTTGACCATAAGGAAAATGTAGTAGATTATTTTAAAAATTTTCCCTTAAAAGATCTTCAAGGAAATAAAAATTCGATAGATGTAAGCTACGGTAGTAAAGATTATAATGTTCTCTTCAACGAAGTGGAAGGTGCAGAAGACGAAGAAAACCTTTATATGATGTACTGGCTTGACAACACTAAATTAACAACACTCAAAAATTTATACGATGATGAAAAAACTGTAATATGCCTAATAGAAATAGACAACTATGACGAACTTGGAAAAGACATGGACAAAATGGAAAGATCATTAATTTCCGGTGAAATAGAAAAAAAATTAGATACCTTTGCTAAGAGGATGAACGGTATAGCATTAAAATATCTAGATGATAGATATATTTTGTTTTTCGAGAACAAATATCTAGAAAACTTGGAAGCTAAAAGATTTGACATTTTAGAAGAAGTAAAAGATTTAAAAGCAGAAAACGGAGACTACTTTACTCTAAGTATAGGTATTGGAATCAATGCCAAAACTATCTCCCAACTTTACGATTATGCTAAAGGAGCTTTAGATATAGCATTAGGTCGAGGTGGAGACCAGGCTGTGGTTAAAAGTTCCAGTAATGTAAAATACTACGGAGGAAAGAGTAGAGCTGTAGAGAAGCGTACAAAAGTAAAGGCAAGAATGATATCATATGCCTTAAGACAGATAATATCTCAAAGCTCAAATGTTATAATTACGGGACATAGGGTAGGAGATATGGATAGCTTTGGAGCCTCTATGGGAATTTATGCTATAGCTAAAGGAATGAATAGAAAAGCCCATATTGTATTGAATGATATTAACCCAGCTCTAGATAATATATATGAAAGAGCAAAGTCGGAAGAAAGCGAAGAATACATAAATTCTATAGTGAATACAGAAACAGCTAAAAAGCTAATGAAAGAAGATACAGTAGTTGTAATGGTGGATACACATAAACCTAGTTTTACAGAAGCTGCAGAAATAGTTGCAGACTCGGAAAAAGTAGTAATGATAGACCACCATAGAAGAGGAGAAGAGTATATAGAAAATGCCCTTCTTGACTATTTAGAGCCATATGCATCATCAACCAGTGAACTTATAACAGAAATCATTCACTATATGGATGATTTGGTCAAACTATCAAAATTTGAATCAGAAGCTCTCATGGCTGGAATAATGGTGGATACATACAACTTTACATTTAAGACAGGAGTTAGAACTTTTGAAGCTGCATCATATCTTAGAAGAGCTGGTGCAGATACCGTAAGTGTAAAAAAATTATTTAGCGACGATATTAAAGTATGGAAATTAAAATCAGATATTATTAACAGAGCAGAGATTGTCTTTGACGATATAGCTATATCCCATTTAGATGATTTGGTAAATGAAGGTGTATTGATAGCATCTCAAAGCGCTACAGAACTTCTGGCAGTAAAAGGAATAGAAGCAAGTTTCGTCCTTGTAAAAAAGGAAAACGAAATACATATAAGTGGAAGATCAATAGGAGATGTCAGCGTACATCTAATACTTGAAAAATTAGGCGGTGGAGGTCACCTCACTTCAGCTGGAGCTCAGCTTGAAGGAAAAACCATTGATGAAGCTAAAGAAATGCTTAAAAAAGCAATTTTAAAATATAAAAATGACAACAAAAAGAAAGGATGATAAAAAATGAAAGTAATATTAAGAAAAGAAGTTAAAAAATTAGGAAAAGAAGGAGATTTAGTAGAGGTTGCAGATGGATACGGAAGAAACTACCTTATTCCAAAAGGTTTAGCAGACGAAGCGACTCCTGAAAACGTAAGAGTCTTAAAGAGAAGAAAAAAAGAAGAAGCTAGATTAGCAGAAGATAAACTAGAAGATGCTCAAGAATATGCTGAAAATCTTAAAAATGTAAACGTGCTTATAAAGATTAAAGCTGGAGAAAACGGCAAACTTTTCGGGTCAGTTAATACAAAAGATATAGCCGAAGCTTTAGAAAAAGACCACAAGATTAAAATAGACAAAAGAAAAATCGAACTAGAAGAACCAATTAAAACAACTGGAGAACACATGGTAGATGTAAAACTTCATCCGGAAGTAAAGGGACAAGTTAAAGTAACTATAGAAGGTGAAGAATAAAAAGAAGGTGTTTAGATGTCGGATAATATCTTAGGTAAGGTACCACCACATAGTATAGAAGCTGAACACACTCTTTTAGGTTCAATACTTATAGACAAAGAAGCTCTAGAAGTAGCTATAAATAAACTAAAAGGTGAATTCTTTTACTACGACGGGAATAAAGAAATATTTGAAGCGGCTAAAAAACTTAGCTACGACAATATGCCCGTTGATTTACTTACCATAACTGAGGAACTGAAAAAAAGAAATAAGTTAGAACAGGTTGGAGGAGTGGATTATTTAGCCGGACTGGCTGATAATGTGTACTCTCCTAAAAATGCTAAAGCATACTGTAAAATAATAGAAGAAAAAGCTATAACCAGAAGTGTTATAAAAGCAGCTAATGAGATACTATCTAAGGGATATCAAGACGAAGAAGAAGTAAAAAGTCTTATTGAATTAGCTGAAAAAAGAATCTTCGATATATCTCAGCAGAGAGAAAGAAGAGATTTTTCTCATATGAAAGACATAGTACTGGATGTTTTTAATCTTTTAGAAGAAAGAGCAAACCACGACGGTAGTATGACTGGATTAACTACAGGATTTCAAGATATTGATCATATGACAGCTGGATTACAAAAATCCGACTTTATACTTATAGCAGCTAGACCTTCTATGGGTAAAACAGCCTTTGCATTAAATCTTGCTTTAAATGCTGCAGTTAAAGATAAAGCAAATGTTGCAATATTCAGTCTGGAAATGGCTAAAGAACAGCTTGTGCAGAGGATTGTCAGCATGGAATCTCTAGTGGAAAGCAATAAGCTGAGAAGCGGACAGTTGGAAGGTGACGATTGGGATAAAATCACCAGAGCCAGCAGCCGTATATCAGAAGCCAATATATATATTGATGATACTCCAGGTATCACTCTCTTTGAAGTGCAGTCAAAATGTAGAAGACTTAGCGCTCAAAACGGATTAGACTTAGTGGTGATAGACTACCTTCAATTAATGGAAGGAGAAGGTAGATCCGAAAGTAGGCAGCAGGAGATCTCATCACTATCAAGAGGATTAAAAGGTCTGGCTAGAGAGATGAGCTGTCCGGTAATTTCTCTATCTCAGCTATCCCGTGCACCGGAACAGAGACAGGATCATAGACCGATACTATCTGACCTTAGAGAGTCTGGAGCCATTGAACAGGATGCTGATGTAGTTATGTTTCTTTACAGAGACGAATACTATCACGAAGACACTGAAAAAAGAGGTGTCGCTGAAGTAAAAATAGCAAAACACAGAAATGGACCTACCGGGACTGTTGAATTGTCATGGGTAGAAAGATTTACTAAATTTGCCAACAAACCTAAGTAGTTTTAAATACTTAATAATTACACCGCTCTTAAACGGGCGGTTTTTATTAATAAACAATAAATTCAAGATATAATAAAATTATACTTAATATTAAATAAAAGGTGGTGGAACATTTGAATAAAAAAATTACATACCCGTATATACCAAACAGCGTTAAAGAAATAAAACAGGAAATGCTGGAAGAAGTAGGGGCAAAAGATGCAGCTGAACTTTTTAAATCTATACCTGAACATCTTAGAATAAAAGGAAGTTTAAATCTGCCTAAGGCAAAGGTATCAGAAATTGAACTAAAAGAATTCATACAGTCGAAATTAAATGAAAATCAATCATGTGAAGAATACATAAATTTCTTAGGAGCAGGATGTTACAATCATTATGTCCCGGCGGTGTGCGATGAAATAAACGGCAGAAGTGAATTTTTGACAGCATATTGTGGAGAAACATATTCGGATCACGGAAAATGTCAGGCAATATTTGAATACACAAGCCTAATAGGTGAACTTGTAGATATGGATGTTGTTGGGTTAGCGACTTACGATGGAGGTCAATCGGCTGGCACAGCAATAAGAATGGCATATAGGCTTACAGGAAGAAAAGAAGTACTACTGTCGGAAAATATTAGTTCTCAACTAATGATGCAGCTTGAAGAATACTGCGACTTTATGAATTTGATTAAAGTAAATATAGATAAAACTACAGGAAATATTGATATAAATGACTTGAAAAGAAAAATTTCACAAAACACTGCATGTGTTTTTATAGAAAACCCCTCATATTTAGGAACTATAGAAGAAAATTCTGAAAAAATTGGAAAAATAGCAAAAGAGAATGGAGCTGAGTATATTGTATCAGTAGATCCTTCATCTTTAGGAGTGTTAGAAGCACCTTCAAATTATGGTGCTGATATCATATGTGGAGAGCTTCAGCCTTTAGGAATACATATGGGATATGGAAGTGGATTAGGAGGAATTTTAGCTTGTAGAGATGAGGAAAAATACATAATGAATCTTCCAAATCATTTTTACAGTCTATATGAAAACGAAAAAGGAGAATTCGGTTTTCTAAGGTCAATAAATTCAAGAACCAGTTATCATAGTAGAGAAAAAGCTGTAGAGTATTTAGGAACAAATGTAGGATTGTGGGCTATCACAGCTGCTGTATATTTAAGCTTAATGGGACCGGAAGGCATGTATGAATTAGGCAGAAATATATTATATATAAGCAACTATGCTAAGAAAAAATTATCTCAAATAAAGGGAATAGATGTTAAATTTAAAGAAGGAAGTATATTTAAGGAGTTTGTTGTAAACTTTGATAAAAGCGGAAAGACAGTAAAAGAAGTTAATAAAAAGCTACTTAATAAAAAAATATTCGGCGGCAAGGATTTATCAAATGAATTTGAGAGTTTAGGACAATCTGCACTATACTGTGTAACAGAAAAAACAAAAAAAGAAGATATTGATAAACTTGTTAAAGAACTAGATTTGATACTCAATTCGTAGTAAAGGAAGTGAAAAAAATGAGAGATAAAAAACTAAGAAATTTTCATGAAGCAAAATGGGACGAGCCCATTATATTTGAGTTGAGCAAAAAAGGCCAAAGAGGCATACTTTTACCGGAAGTTGAAAAAGATTTAGAAAAAGAATTTGGTGCAACAGATAATTTGATACCTCAAAACCTACAAAGAAAGAAAAAACCAGAACTTCCTGAATTAGCTCAACCTCAGGTATTAAGACACTTTTTGAGATTATCTCAAGAAACTCTTGGTCAGGATATAAATATAGATATAGGACTGGGAACCTGCACTATGAAATACAGTCCGAAAATCAACGAACAATTTGTAAGAAATCCTAAATTTTCTGAACTCCATCCCCTCCAGGATGAAGAAACAACACAGGGAATTTTAAAGATAATTTATGAATTTGAAGAAATAATGAAAGAAATATCCGGTATGGATGCTTTTTCATTCCAACCAGGAGGCGGAGGGCAGGCCATATATTCAAATGCTGCAATTATTAAAAAATATCATGAAGATCGAGGCGAAGGAGAGAAACGCAACGAAATTATAACAACATTACTTTCGCACCCTTTAAACGCAGCAGCACCTCACACAAAAGGATTTAAAGTAATTAATTTAATGCCTAATGAAACAGGTTATCCTAGTATAGAAGATTTAAAGGAAGTAGTATCTGAAAAAACAGCAGGAATATTTATAACTAATCCAGAAGATACTGGGATATATAATCCAATAGTAAAAGAATTTGTAGATATAGTACATGAAGCAGGTGGACTTTGCGTATACGATATGGCAGACTACAACGGACTTTTCGGTATAGCTAGAGCAAAAGAAGCTAATATAGATCTATGTCACTTTAATCTACATAAAGCATTTTCATCTCCCCATGGATCCATGGGGCCTGCATGTGGTGCTCAAGGAGTAACAAAAGAGTTGGAAAAATATCTGCCTGTACCTAGAGTAGATTACGATGGAGAAAAATACCACCTGAATTATGATAAGCCAAACTCAATAGGAAAACTCAGAAAATTTTACGGAGTGATAGCAGTAGTATTAAGAGCCTATGCTTATGTTCATACCCTAGGAGATAAAGGACTTAAAGAAGTTGCCGAAATATCTGTACTTAACAGCAATTACCTTATAAAAAGAATGCTGGAAGAAGTAAAAGGAATCAGTGCACCTTGGGGAAATAAAGATGAGTACCGAACAGAACAGGTAAGATTCAGCTGGGAAAAACTTTACAAAGATACAGGAGTAAACACAGATGATATAGATAGAAGAGGAACGGATTACGGATTGCAGGGATATTTTCAAAGTCATCATCCTATGATAATCCCGGAACCATTTACTCCTGAACCAAATGAAACCTATTCAAAGGATGAGATAGATGAATACGTGGAAATATTTAAAAAGATTTCAGAAGAAGCCTACGAAAATCCTGAGTTGGTAAAAACAGCACCTCATAATGCACCAATATCTTATTTAAATCAACCTATAATAGAGGATCCAAAGGATTTAATAGTAACCTGGAGAGCATACAAAAAAAAGAAAGGTATTAAGTAGCAATGAAAAAAAAGATTGGATTAATAGTTAATCCTATAGCAGGAATGGGAGGTAAAGTCGGTCTTAAAGGAACGGATGGAGAAGAGAATTTTAAAAAAGCCGTAAAAAATGGAGCAGTAAAAGAATCCCCTCAAAAAACCTTAAGAACTCTCAAAAATTTAAATAGTATTAAAGATAAAATAGAAATATATACTTATTCAGGTGAAATGGGGGAAATCGAATGCATAAAAGCAGGACTTAACTTTACTGTATTAAAAAAAGTAGAAAAATCAACATCTTCAAAGGATACGGTACAGGCTGCCGAAGAAATCCTGGGAAAAAAAGTTGATTTAATTGTTTTTTCTGGTGGAGATGGTACTGCAAGAGATATATATGACGTTGTAAAAGACGAGGTTCCAGTTATAGGTATACCTACAGGAGTAAAGATACACTCAGCAGTATTTGCAAGCAATCCGGAAAATGCTGCTTCAGTAATTATAGACTTTGTAGAAGGAAAATCTATAGTTGTTGAAGAAAGAGAAGTTATAGATATCGACGAAAAAGATTTAAAAAAAGATACTATGAACCCAAAGCTGTATGGATATATGAAAGTCCCATATAAAAATAGATTAGTTCAAAATCTAAAATCCAGTGGACATAATTCCCAAAACGGTGATTCTATAGCTAAATATATTATCGATAATATGGATGAGGAATATTATTATATAATAGGTGCAGGAACAACAACCCGTAAAATAATGGAGAAATTAAATTTAAATAATACCCTTTTAGGGGTAGATGTAGTTTACAAGAAAAAACTCTTTAAAAAAGATGCAAATGAAAAAGAGCTTCTTGAAATAACTAAAAACAATAAATCAAAAATAATGATTACACCTATAGGAGGACAGGGTTTTCTATTCGGTAGAGGAAATCAGCAAATTAGTCCTGAGATAATAAAAAATGTAAAAAAAGAAAATATAATCATAATATCTACAGCAGAAAAGCTACTTGAAATTATGAACAGACCGCTACTTGTGGATACTGGAGATATAGAAACAGATAATTATCTAAAAGGGATATATAAAATAATAGTGGGGTACGATGAATATTATGCTTGGAGATGTAATTAAAACTACCGCTCTTAAAAGGGCGGTTTTTTATCTGTGTATAAAGAAAAATTGTTTTTAAGCTATTGATATAGTAGAATAAGAAATGAAATAATAAAAATAATATTACAGATTAGGTGGATAAATTTGAATAAAAAAAGCTTAAGTCTCCAAACAAAAATAACAATTTTAATTATTATAGTTGTTCTTGCATCCTTGTTTTCAACAGCGGGACTTATTATTAGATGGGCTGTTAACAATCTTCAAGAAAAAGCAGAAACTAATATTATGAACGTGGCTGAAATAGTAGCTAATACTGAATCAATCACGGATGCTTTAGATAAAAAAGATCCTGAAGCTTTTATTAAAGTGCAAATAGACAGCATATTTAACTCAGTTGAACAGGTTGACTTTATTGTTGTTACAGATATGAATAGAATAAGATATTCTCATCCCGTGGCAAGTAGAATTGGTCAGGAATTTGTCGGTGGTGACGAAGAAAGAGTTATAGAAAAGGGAGAGAGATATATTTCTGAAGCAGTAGGTACTCTTGGTAAATCCTTAAGAGCTTTTGTGCCTTTATACAACAATCAAAATGAACAGATAGGATTTGTAGTAGTTGGAACCCTTACGAAAAGTATTGATGAAGCTAAGAATCAGATTATTTTTAATATTACTATTTCATCTTTTTTAGGAATTTTTATCGGTATTATTGGAGCGTTTTTACTATCGATTAATGTTAAAAAGGAACTTCTCGGCTTCGAACCAACTCAGATGAGTCAACTCTATATAGAAAAAGAAGGAATGCTGGAAGCAATTCATGAGGGTGTTTTGGCTATTGACGAAGATGAAAGGATTACCTTATACAACGAATCAGCTAAAAAGATATTGAATATAAAAGATGACGATATAATTGGTAAAAAAGTTTTAGAAGTATTCCCAACCAGTCAACTACCAGAAGTATTAAAATCTGGAGAAGCAGAATACGATAAAGAACAGGAAATGAATAAAGCACACATTTTGGCAAATAGAGTTCCAATAAAGGATGGAGATAAAATTTTAGGAGCTATAGCAACCTTTAGAGATAGAACTATGATGACCAAACTTGCTGAAGAAATATCAGGTACAAAACAGGTGGTAGAAGCCTTAAGAGCAAACACCCATGAATTCATGAATAAGCTCCATGTAATCTTAGGGTTAATACAGCTGGGGGATATAGAAGAAGCAAAAAACTACATAGTTAATATAACTGACAATCAACAAAAAACCATCAGTGCTGTAACCAATAAAATAAGAAACTCTAAAGTAGCTGCCTTGCTTTTAGGAAAAATAAGTAGATCAAAAGAAATGGGAATTGAAATAGAAATTGATGAAGAGACTTCTTTAGAAAGTACAGATGATATTATTATCAGTAATGCTCTAATCACTATTTTAGGTAACCTAGTGGAAAATGCTATGGAGGCTACTGCAAAATCAAACAAAGAACAAAAAAGAGTAAATTTAAAAATTAAAGAAAGTGAATCAAATATTGAAATCACAGTCAGGGATACAGGAGTAGGAATAGAGGAAGAAGACAAAGAGAAGATTATGAATAGAGGATTTTCTACTAAAAAAGGAAGTCAGGGTGTTGGCTTGTCCCTAGTGAAAAGAGCAGTAGAAAGTTTAAATGGAAAAATTGATATTCAGTCAAAATTAGGTTTAGGAACAAAGATAGAAGTTCTTTTAAAGAAAGGTGATAGTAATGGTTAATGTAATGATAGTAGATGATGATGCAATGGTTTTGGATTTAAATAGAAGGTATGTTGAGAGAATTGAAGGGTTTAAAGTTAAGGCATTAGCATCATCAGGAGAAGAAGCCTTAAGTCAACTGATAAACAAAAAAATAGACTTAATAATCTTGGACATTTACATGCCTAAAATGGATGGATTATCTTTATTAAAAAGAATCAGGTCTATTTCCTTAGATACAGATGTAATACTTGTAACGGCAGCAAAGGATGCTGAAAAAATAGATACAGCTCTAAAATTAGGAGCAGTTGATTATCTTATCAAACCTTTCCAGTTTGAAAGATTAAAAGAATCTTTAGAAAAGTACCTAAGAAGATACCAACTATTGAAAAATTTAAAAGAAGTCAACCAAAAAGACTTAGATAAAATTACTTCTAAGGATAATTTAAATAATCAAAATAAAATCCAAAAAGGTCTTCACAAATACACTTTGAAAAAAATCAAAGACTTTATGAAGGAAAAAAGCGATTCCTACCACAACAGTGATGAAATAGGAGAAGAACTTGGTTTCAGCAAGGTAACTGTTAGAAAATATTTAGAATATTTAGTTGAAATTGGGGAAGTAATAGTAGACGTTGAATACGGTTCTATTGGTAGACCCAGCCATAGATATAAAACGATAGATTAAATGTTAAAAAAATAACATAATTTTTTTAAATTATTAAACATTTAGATTAATTTCTAAATGTTTTTTTATTATAAGTTATCTGATAGTATTTAAAAGTAATAAGAGATACCTAATTTGAAAGGAGAAAACGTTTTGAATTATTCTAAAGAGAGTTTAAAGTTACACGAAAAATTAAAAGGTAAAATCGATGTAGTTTCAAAAGTTGAAGTAAAGACAAGGGACGACTTGAGTTTAGCATATACACCGGGGGTTGCAGAGCCCTGCAGAAAAATAAACGAAAATAAAGAAGATGTATACAAATACACATCAAAGGGAAATTTAATTGCTGTAGTTACAGATGGTACAGCCGTACTAGGTCTTGGAGATATAGGACCTGAAGCGGCAATGCCTGTTATGGAAGGAAAGTCGGTATTATTTAAAGAATTTGCAGGAGTTAATGCTTTTCCAATATGTCTAGACACAAAGGATACTGAGGAAATTGTTGAGACAGTTAAAAGATTAGCACCTACCTTTGGAGGAATTAACCTTGAAGATATTTCAGCCCCTAGATGTGTTGAAATAGAAACAAAGTTAAAAGAAGCACTGGACATACCCGTATTTCACGATGACCAGCATGGTACCGCAATAGTAGTATCAGCAGGACTAATAAATGCACTAAAAATTGTAAAAAAAGAATTCAAAGACTTAAAAATAGTAGTTAATGGAGCTGGAGCAGCTGGTGGCTCAATATTAAAAATGCTAATCAGTTTAGGAGCAGAAGATATTTTACTCTGCGACTCTAAAGGAATTGTTTACGAAGGAAATGAAAGAAACAACTGGTACAAAGAAGAATTGGCAAAAATAACAAACAAAGAAAATATTCAAGGAACACTAAAAGATGCTATGGTGGATGCGGATGTATTTATAGGAGTATCTGTTGGCGATGTAGTGAATGAAGATATGATCAAATCTATGAATAAAGATTCTATAGTATTAGCAATGGCTAATCCAACACCGGAAATCATGCCGGAAAAAGCTTTAAATGCCGGATGTAGAGTTTACGGTTCAGGAAGATCTGACTTTGCAAATCAAATAAATAATGTTCTTGCTTTCCCTGGAATCTTCAGAGGAGCATTAGATGTTAGAGCCTCAGATATAAATGAAGAGATGAAACTAGCGGCGGCTTATGCAATTGCAAATATTATTAAAGAAGAAGAACTTAAAGAAGATTATATTATTCCTGATGCTTTAGATAAAAGAATTGCAGTAGATGTTTCGAAAGCAGTTTCAAAAGCAGCAAAAGAATCAGGAGTAGCAAGAATATAAATATATAAAATAAAGAGGAGGAAAACTTATGTCAGCACAATCAGAAACAAAGATTCAAGAAAAAGAAGGTTTTAAAATTATGGGCCTTCCATTAGGACTATTTGGAATTTTAACAGTAGTAGTATTAGCAGCAACTTATTTAGGAGTATTACCAACAGGAATGATCGGAGCTTTTCCATTAATGATTATTATAGGAGAAATACTAAATGTTATCGGAAATAAAACTCCTATAGTAAAAGATTACTTTGGTGGTGGACCCATCGTAGTAATTTTCGGTTCAGCAGCATTAGTTACTTACAGTGTATTACCTGAGGCATCCGGAGAAATCATGACTAACTTCATGAAAGGTGAAGGATTTCTAAATTTCTACATAGCAGCACTTATAACAGGTAGTATTCTAGGTATGAGCAGAGAACTATTAATAAAAGCAGCAGTAAGATATCTACCGGCTATACTAGGTGGAGTAGCAGTAGCTTTAGGACTTGTAGCATTAGTAGGTGCTTTAATAGGATACGGTGCTCAAGAAGCAATGCTCTATATAGGAATCCCAATCATGGGTGGTGGAATGGGAGCTGGAGCAGTTCCACTTTCAGAAATATTTGGTTCAGCTTTAAATCAAGATACAACAGCAATGTTATCTAAAATGATTCCTGCTTTAGCCCTTGGTAATGCTATGGCAATAGTAATTGCAGGACTACTTGACAGATTAGGAAAAACAAGGAAAAACTTAACAGGAAATGGTAAACTTCTAATAGCTCAAGATGATAGTTCTTTAGAAGTAGATAAAAAAACAGAAGCAAAGATAGAATACAAATTAATGGGAATTGGACTTTTACTTTCAACTACTTTCTTTGCCTGGGGTAGAATACTTGGTAAATTTATACCCCTTCACTATTATGCTCTTATGATAATATCAGTTGCAGTAGTTAAAGCCTTTGGATTACTTCCAGAAAAATATGAAGAAGGAGCTTTCCAATGGTTTAAATTTATAATGGCTAACCTAACACCTGCACTACTTGTAGGAATCGGAGTAGCTTACACAGACTTAGCAGCTATAATAAGTGCATTTACTCTTCAGTATGTAATCTTAGTA
This sequence comes from Bacillota bacterium, assembly GCA_033549325.1. Classification (GTDB taxonomy): domain Bacteria; phylum Bacillota; class Clostridia; order Tissierellales; family Dethiosulfatibacteraceae; genus UBA8670. The sequence continues at coordinate 22,703 of JAWSUU010000018.1, forward strand.
GCAGTAACTCTTATAGGTGCAGTACTAGGAGCAGGACTTGTAGGAAGACTATTTGGATTCTTCCCAATAGAGTCGGCTATTACAGCAGGGTTATGTATGGCAAACATGGGTGGAACTGGAGACGTAGCAGTACTTTCAGCATCTAATCGTATGGAACTAATGCCTTTTGCACAGATTTCATCTCGATTAGGTGGGGCCTTTATAATTATCTTGGCGACAGGTTTACTAAAACTATTTATATAATATAAATTAAAATATAAGATAAAAAAGAGCAGATGTAATGCATCTGTTCTTTTGTCTTATACATAAGGAGGAAAGAATGCACGCATTAGAAAAAATACTGGCTAAAGCTTCAGGGAAACAATCAGTAGAAGCAGGAGAAATAGTAAATGCAAAAGTTGATTTAGCAGAAGTAAACGATCTATATCTTCAAACAATTAAATCTTTTTATGAAATGGGTGGAGATAAAGTTTACAATCCAGATAAAATCACCTTCATACTGGATCACTACGCACCGGCACCTTCAATACAATCTGCATCAAACCAAAAAGAAATGAGAGAATTTTGCTACCTTCAGGAAATAGATCTTTTATTTGATGTAAACCAGGGAGTATGTCATCAAGTAATGGTTGAACATGGATTAGTATGGCCGGGAATGCTTCTAGTAGCAACAGATTCCCACACTACAACCCATGGAGCTTTTGGAGCCTTTGGTACTGGAGTTGGAGCAACGGATCTGGCTACAATTATGCTCACAGGAGAGCTTTGGTTCAAAGTGCCGGAAGTAATAAAAATTGAAATAAATGGAAAACTTAGCCCGCGAGTAATGGCAAAAGATGTTATACTATATATAATAAGTAAGCTGGGTACCGACGGAGCCGTGTATAAAGCTGTAGAATTTACAGGAGATACCGTTAAAAGCATGGGAATAGCGGAGAGAATGGTACTTTGTAATATGACTGTAGAAATGGGAGCAAAAACCTCCTACATAGAGCCGGATGAAACTACATTAAAATATGTAAAAGAAAGAACTGGAAAAGACTTTGATATAGATTATACAGATGATGACTATAAGTACTCAGAAGAATACACCTTTGATGTTAGCAATCTTGAGCCACAGATAGCCATACCTCACAGTGTTGACAACGGCATGAATATATCCAAAGTAAAAGAAGTAAAGGTTGATCAGGTTTTCATAGGCACCTGTACAGGAGGAAGATTAGAAGATTTAGAAGCAGCTGTAAAAGTTATGGATGGAAAAAAGGTTCACAGTAGAACCCGTCTTCTTATAATTCCGGCTTCAAAAGAGGTTATGGAAAAGGCCATTGAAAAAGGTTATGTTTCAACCTTAATGAAAGCAGGAGCGACTTTTTCCAGTCCTGGATGCGGACCATGTTTAGGAACTCATCAAGGCCTGCTGGCACCGGGAGAAGTATGTGCAACTACTTCCAGTCGTAATTTCCCCGGCAGAATGGGAAGTACAGAAGCTGATATTTACTTAGTTTCACCAGCTACAGCAGGAGAAATAGCAGTTAAGGGTAAAATAACCAAAACTGATGCAATATCAAAGGAGGCAAGGTAAATGAATAGTATAATAAAAGGAAAAGCTCATACCTTTGGTAAAAATATAGATACAGATCAAATCTATCCCGGAAGATATCTTGAGCTAATAAAGCCGGAAGATATAGCAAAACATGCAATGGAAGGTGCTGACTCAGAATTTTTAGGAAGATACACCAGAGGAGACATAGTAGTTGCTGATAAAAATTTTGGATGCGGTTCCAGTAGAGAACACGCAGCTATAACCTTAAAAAC
>JAWSUU010000019.1:0-24366 GCA_033549325.1 Bacillota bacterium
TATGCCAAGCTAGTGAAGCAGTTCGGTAAAGAAATTGCTGGGGGTAAAGAAATAAACAGGAAAAAATTGAGTAATATTGTATATAAAGAAAAAGGTAAAATTAAAAAGTTAAATAAGATAGTACATAAATATGTAGTAAAGGAATTAATAAAAAGAATAGAAGATAATAATAAAGATATAATATTTTTAGATATCCCTTTGATGATTGAAGAAAAGAAAAAATTAGAAACATATGGATTGGAATACGATGAAATTTGGTTAATAAAATCAAAGGAAGACATTAGGCTAAAAAGAATAGTTAACAGAGATAGTATAAGTTTAGAAGAAGCAAAAAAAATAATAAGGAATCAGATGAAAGATGAAGATAAAGAAAAATATGCCCATAGAATTATAGAAAATGATGGAAATATTGAAAATTTGAACAAAAAAATAGACAGTATTTTAACAAACATAAAAATAGAAAAACTATAGAAATGATGTTATAATATTGTACTATATATATGACTCAGGAGGAAGTAAAATGGAAAGTATAAAAAGCTTAAAAGACATTAAGGATATAAAAGTAACTGAACTAGATAAAAAACTAGTTTCAGCATGCCAAGAGGATATTCTAAAAGGATTAACAACAGATGTTTATTTCGTAAGAACTTTAGATATATTAAAACACATGAATTTGGACGAAACTGAAGTAACTGCAGAAATATTTGCCAGAAAAGAAGGAATCTTTGTAGGGATAGAAGAAGTGAAGGAAATACTAAAGGACAAAGATATAGAGCTTTGGGCATTGGATGAAGGAGAAAAATTCAAACCAAAGGATACCTTAGTTAGAATTAAGGGAAAATATAATGAGTTCGCGATTTTTGAATCCGTGATATTGGGATGTCTTGCAAGTCCTTCGGGATGGGCTACAGCAGCAAGCAAAGTAAAAGAAGCTTGTGGAGATAGTGATTTTGTAATTTTTGGGACTAGACATCTACATCCATCCGTTTCAACTATTATGGAGAGAGCTGCATATATAGGCGGAGCTTCAGCTGTAAGCAATATATTAGCGGCTAAAAGAATAGGAATTGAACCAACTGGCACCTTACCCCATTCCTCATTTATAATAGCAGGAGATACGGTAAAAGTTGCAAAAGCTTATGATGAAATTTCTCCTAAAAATCATAAAAGAATCATATTAGTAGATACTTTCAAAGATGAAGTAGAAGAATCATTAAGAGTGGCTAAGGCATTAGGTGAAAAATTGTATGCAATACGCCTTGATACTCCTAGCGAAAGAGGTGGAGTAAGTCCTGAACTTGTAAAAGAAGTAAGACATCATCTAGATATGCATGGATATAAATGGGTAAAAATATTTGTTTCCGGTGGATTGACCCCTGAAAGAATTAAAGAATTAAAAGAAGCTGGTGCGGATAATTTTGGTGTAGGAAGTTATATATCTGGTGCTAAAGCTATAGATATGACTATGGACATAAAAGAGGTTAATGGAAAACCAGTAGCTAAACGTGGAAGATTACCGGGTATAGTAGAAAACAATAATATTAAAAAAATAAAATAACCTTTACAAATTCAAAAAAAATAAATATAATTAAAAATTGTTAGGAAAAAATAAAAAAGGTATGGTTTTCCATACCTTTTAATGTGCAAGTGTGGTGGAATAGGCAGACACGCAGGCTTGAGGGGTCTGTGGTAGAAATACCGTGTGGGTTCGAGTCCCACTACTTGCACCATTTTTATGCCCATTTACCATTTTTAAATATATATTCTTCTTCTCCATTTGGTAAAATACCGATTATATTAAGGTGCTCAGAACCAATCATGAAATCCAAATGAACTGTACTTTCATTAAAACCTATATTATCTTTTTCATCATCTGACATCTCAGAAATCCCTTCTAAGCACATTGGAAGAGCATCTCCAAGAGCCAGGTGGCAGGAAGCATTTTCATCATAAAGCGTATTGAAAAATAAAGTATCTAATTGATAAATAGGAGTATCTATAGGTACCAAAGCAACTTCTCCAAGATATTTAGCACCTTCATCTGTATCTAAAAAGGTTTGCATAAGTTCTTGACCTTCTGATGCCCCAAAATTCACAACCTTACCTTCCTTAAATTCAAACCAAAGATCTTTAATCACGTTACCGTTATATACTAATGGCATAGTGGATTGAACTCTGCCACTGGTCATGTACTTATTTGGAGATGTACATATTTCTTCGGTAGGAATATTAGGCATAACATCAACATTATTAGGACCTTTCGTCGATCCACCAAACCATTTTCCTTTATCTATCATGCCTATCTCTAAATTCGTGTCCGGGCCTTCATATCTAAATTTGATAAATTTTTTGTTTGTTAAATAATTATATTTGTTTTTCAATCTGGTTATGTGCTTTGTCCATAAATTTTCGTAATCTGGTTTATCTACTCTTGTACATTTGAATATATAATCCCACAATTTACTATAAGCTTCATCTTCATTTAGTTCAGAAAACACTTTATTTGCCCAAGGTTTAGATGCAGCTAATGCAATTGTCCATTTATTATCAAAAGCAGTTAATTTCTTTTGAAAAAATTTTAAAGCCTTTGACTGTACTTGAGACCACTGTCCTAATAATTTACTGTCAACATCTTTAAAAACTTCGGGATCCGGTGCTGAAAGGCTAATAACAGACCAGCCTTCTTCTACATATTCTTTATATTTTTTGATCTCCCACTTTGGAACACTTTCGAAAATTCTATTAGGAGCATTATTAAATTTGATTTTATCACTATAATAGTCAATCCATTTAATGAATACGTTCTCAGCTCCTAATTCAAAAGCTTTTTTCATCAATAATCTTGCAAATTCTGAGTCATCAATAGATGCTCTGATTTCAATTTTCTCATCCTTTTGAATATTAATACCTTTTTTTAAAATTATTTCGGCATAATTTTCTAGTTTTTCTTTAAATTTCATTTAAACACCTCTTTTTGGTTTTTATTTCATACTATTTATTATATAATATACAATAAGTAATTAAAGGTAATTATTTTACAAAAGCATTAACTAAATATTTTAAAATTGTAATAATGTAAAAAAGAATTTTAAATCCGGGAAAGATTGACAAAATATTAACAATCTGATATAGTATTTTTAATATTTTATTATGGAGGATTTTATGAAAATTAAAGATATTAAAGATATTTTAAAGGCTAAAATTTATACAGGAGAAGAATGTTACGAGAAGCAAATACAGGGAGTTTTCGCTTCGGATCTTATGTCTGACGTATTAACTACAGAATTTTTTGAAGATAAATCAATTCTTGTTTCCGGTTTAAACAATCCTCAAGTCATAAGGACAGCAGAAATGCTTGATATTGATGCTGTATTGCTTGTTAGAGGTAAAGTCCCTACTGAAGAAACCATAACTATGGCGAAAGATAACGAAATGGTATTGATGTCAACAAACTACAATATGTATAATACATGTGGTATATTATATTCAAAAGGAATAAAAGGATTAAGTAATGAAAAAAATAAAGAGTTATAATTATAAAATCAATAAAAATGATTTTGTAAATGCTGGAAAAGTTTCCAGTGAAATAAAAAAAAACCTAAAAAAAATAGGTTTTACAAATAGAATTATTAGAAAAATAGCAGTTATCTCATATGAAGGAGAAATGAACATTATAATTCACTCTGAAGGTGGAGATATTGATTTAGAAATTTATGAAGAAAAAATAGTTTTAAAAATCAATGATATTGGCCCGGGGATAGATGATGTAAATTTAGCTATGACAGAAGGTTACTCGACTGCACCTAGTGAGATTAGAGAATTGGGATTTGGTGCAGGAATGGGTTTGCCAAATATTAATAACTGCTCTGACAATTTTAATATAACTTCCAGTGAAAATGGAACAAAAATTGAATCAACAATTTACTTAGAGTAGGAGGAAATGATGAAGCGTACTTTTTACTTGGAAAAAGAAAAATGCATGGGTTGTACGAACTGTATGAGAAAATGTCCAACTGAAGCTATTAGGATATTAGACGGTAAAGCTGTAATCGATGATGATAAATGCATAAATTGTGGTGAATGTATTAGAGTTTGTCCGTATAATGCTTATACTTCAATTACTGATAAAATTTTAAATTTAAAAGGTTATAAATTTAATATAGCTATTCCTTCAACAACAGTGTACGGTCAATTTACATTAGGAACTGAAATATGCAAAATTCACAATGCTTTAATAGGACTTGGATTTGACTTTGTTTACGATGAGAGTTGGGCAGCTGAATTAGTAACAAAAGCTATTAAAGAAAAAGTAATGTCTGATAAAACCATAAGACCAAAAATTTCATCTAACTGTCCTTCAATGGTGAGATTGATAAAAATAAAATATCCTGGACTCCTAGATAACATTATAGAAATAGAAGCGCCCATGGAGATTGCCGCTAGATTGGCAATTAAAAAAGCAAAAAAAATTGATAAAGAATTAAAAGATGAAGAAATAGGAGTATTTTACATATCCCCATGTCCAGCTAAAACTTTAAGTGTAAAAAAACCCATTGGCAAGGATAAATCTTATATTAATAAAGTAATATCACTTAAAGAAATTTATGGGGATATGGTAAGAGAATTAAAAATGCACAGTGATAAATGTTTTTCTAATCCATCTTTGACAGGTTTGAAATGGTCAATATCCGGAGGTCAAACAGATGCATGTGATTTTGAAAATAGCATAGCAGTTTCCGGTCTTGAAAATGTTATAGATGTTTTAGAAGAAATTGAAATGGGAAAATTAAATCATATAGAATATTTAGAAGTGTTGTCCTGTAATGGGGGTTGTGTTGGTGGAACTTATAATTTTGAAAATCCTTTTGTTGCCAATAGTAATATTAAACATATATTAAAAAATATAAAAGAGGAAAAACTCATAAATGATGATATTGAAAAATACCAAGAATTTAAAAAAGAAGGGTACTTCGACATATCTATACACGAAGAAATTGAAGAAAAAAAACCAAATATAAAAGAAGCAGTAAAAAAAATGGATAGAATCGAAAAAATTTATAAGAAACTACCGAAATTAGACTGTGGATCTTGTGGAGCACCAACATGTCGAGCACTTGCTGAAGATATAGAAGAAGGAAAAAAAACTATTGATAATTGTGTAATACTTAAACTGGAGGAAAAGTAAAATGAATATTAAGGATATGATTGAAAAATTAGAATTAATGGAAGCTACTAATTTATCAAATGATATAGATTTTGAAAATGTTTATATTGGAGATTTACTGAGTGTTGTTATGTCCAGTGCTAAAGAAAATAGTATTTGGATAACTATCCAAACCCATTTAAATATTGTAGCTGTAGCAGATTTGATTGATATAGCCGGCATTATTATAGTAGAAGATATGACAGTGGACAATGATACAATAGAAAAAGCAAATGAATTAGAAATACCTATACTTACTACGGATAAATCTGCTTATGAGATAGCCTGTGGAATCTATAAATTGGAAAACTAAGAAGATAAAACTATGAAATATTATTATGATTTACATATTCATTCAAATTTATCACCTTGTGGAGATAAAGATATGACACCTAATAACATAGTGAATATGGCTTATATCAAAAATCTTGATGTAATTTCTGTAACTGACCATAACAGCTGTAAAAATTTTCCTGCTGTAGAAAAATTATGTAATAAGAGAAATATTACTTCAATACCAGGTATTGAGGTAAACTCTAAGGAAGAAGTTCATCTGCTATGCTATTTTAAGGACTACATAGATTGCTGTGAGTTTTCTGACGTAATATATAAATCTTTACCAAAAATAAAAAATAATCCTAAAATTTTCGGCGAGCAATTGGTTTGTAATGAAAAGGATGATATTATAGAAAAAGAAGATATTTTACTAACAAATGCTTCAAAATACTCTATAAATGAAATTATTAGGTTAGTTAAAGAATATAAAGGAATAGCCATACCTTCACATGTGACCAGAAGAGCAAATGGGATAATAGGAGTTTTAGGATTTATACCTGAAAATTTAGATTTTAAATATATTGAAATTTCAAAAGAAATTAATAGAGATATATTGAAAAATCTAAAAAATAAGTATAGGATCATTGTAAATTCAGATGCACATAGATTAGTTGATATTTCAGAAAGAAATAACTACTTTGAAATGGCAAGCATAGAGGAATTATTTTACTAAAAGGATTGGAAGATCCTTTTTTTATTGTTAGGAGGAAAAATGAAAGAATTATCTTTACATATTTTAGATATTGCAACGAATTCTATTGATGCGGGTGCGAGTAAGATAGAAATCAAAGTAAAAGTCGACACACAGGAGGATTATTTTAGAATAAATATAAAGGATAACGGCAAAGGTATAGGAGAAAATATACAACAACAGGTGATGAATCCTTTTTATACAACTAGAAAGGTAAGGAAAGTAGGATTGGGGATACCTTTATTAAAAGCTGCTGCAGAACAGTGTGAAGGATTCCTAAAAATACAATCTGAAGAAAATGTAGGAACAGAAGTAACTACAGAATTTAAAAACAGTCACATAGACAGAGCTCCTTTAGGAAAAATAGAAGAAAGTATATTAACTATATTGAATTTTAATGAAAAGTTTGATTTAATATACATACATGATGTAAATGGGAAAAGGTTTGTACTTGATACAAGAGAAATCAAAGAAATCCTGGGAGAAGTTGATATTAAAACTCCTAAAATACTAATGTGGATAAAGGGATATATAAAAGAAAATATTGATAAAATATAAACAAAATCAAAATAGAAAATTATGTGTAAAAATCATTTACGTTGTGTTATAATGTATGAGTTAATACTGTATACAATAAACATATCAATTAGTTAGAGGTGATAATCAATGAGTAGTAAAGGGTTAACTTTTAGAGGAGGCATTCATCCACCTCACTTTAAAAAACAAACAGAAGATAGTCCAATAGAAGAGGCTTTTTTGCCAAAAGAAGTAGTTATACCTCTTCATCAGCATATTGGAGCACCTTGTGAATCTATCGTAAAGGTTGGGGACAACGTTAAGGTTGGCCAAAAAATTGGAGATACAAAAGCCTTTGTATCAGCACCGGTACACTCAAGTGTTTCGGGCATAGTTACAAAAATTGCAAAGAGAAATACACCAACTGGGTCAAAAGTAACCAGTATAGTAATACAGGTAGATGGGAAGCAGGAAATATCTGAAGAAGTACAACCGAAAGGTGACTTAGGAAATCTTAAAAAGGATGATATTTTAAAAATTGTTAAAGAAGCAGGTCTTACAGGAATGGGTGGAGCAGGATTTCCAACTCATGTTAAGTTGAGTCCACCGGAAGATAAAAAAATTGATATTTTAATAATCAATGGTGCGGAATGTGAGCCATATTTAACATCAGATCATAGAATGATGTTAGAATACCCTGAAAGAGTAGTTTTAGGTACTAAAGCTATAATGAAAGCTTTAGAAGTAACTAATGGAGTAATTGGAATAGAAAAAAACAAACCTGATGCTATAAAGACCATGAAGGAAGCAGTAAAAAATGAAGAAAGTATTAAAGTAGCTGAACTTCAAACTAAATATCCTCAAGGAGGAGAAAAAAGTTTGATTTATGCAGTTACTAAAAGAGAAGTTCCATCAGGAGGACTTCCTATGGATGTAGGAGCAGTTGTTCAAAATATTGGAACCGTTGCAGCATTGGCAGAAGCAATAACAACTGGAATGCCGGTAGTACATAGAGTAGTTACTATTACAGGTAGTGCTGTTAAAGAACCAAAAAATTTACTTGTGAAAATTGGTACTAAATTCAAAGACGTTGTAGAACAATGCGGTGGCTACACTGATGACTTAGGTAAAGTCATAAATGGTGGACCGATGATGGGTATAGCTCAGTATACAGACGATGTACCAGTAATAAAAGGCACTTCCGGTATTTTAATTTTAAATGAAAGAGATTCACAAAAGCCGGAACCATCAAACTGTATAAGATGTGGTAAATGCGTAGATATATGTCCTAGTGGACTGCTGCCTCTTATGATTAGCAAGAACTCTCTATTAAGAAAATTTGATGAAGCAGAGTCATACAATGCTATGGATTGTATAGAATGCGGCTCATGCTCTTTTATATGCCCTTCAAAGAGACCTCTTGTTGATGCTATAAGAGTAGCTAAGCAGGAAATAATAGCCAAACGTAAGAAAAACTAAAGGGAGGAGATAATATGGAAAATAAAGTTCTAGCAACTTCATCACCACATATAAGATCAAAAGAAAATACTACTAACGTAATGCTAGATGTAATTATTGCTCTTCTTCCTGCAGTTATTGCTAGTATATACTATTTTGGTTTTGATTCTATTAAATTAACAAGTATAGCAGTAATTTCAGCAGTAGCAACAGAAGCAATAATACAAAAATTACTAAAGAAAGAAGTCACAATTAAGGATTTAAGTGCTGTTGTAACTGGAATATTATTAGCATTTAATCTACCACCGTCTGCACCATGGTGGATACCATTGATAGGTTCTGTATTTGCTATAGCAGTAGCTAAGCAGGTATTTGGAGGATTAGGACACAATTTTATAAATCCTGCATTAGCGGCTAGAGCCATGCTTTTAGCGTCATGGCCTACAAGAATGCTAGGATGGGAAAACCCGGCGGGAGTAGATGCTGTGTCGGCTGCAACACCTTTACAGATAATCAAAGGAGCAGAAGGAAATCTTCAACCATTAACAGATTTAATCTTTGGAAGAATTCCGGGGTCTTTAGGAGAAACTTCAGCAATTCTATTAATAATTGGTGGATTATACTTATTGTACAGAGGGGTTATTTCCTGGAAAATACCGGTATCATATATAGGGACTGTTGCAGTAATAGCATATATTTATGAAGGAAGTCTTCTATTAGTAGGGTATCACGTTTTTGGTGGAGGATTACTGTTAGGGGCAATATTTATGGCAACTGATTATGCTTCAAGTCCAGTTACTTCAAAAGGTAAAATAGTTTTTGGCATAGGTGCCGGAATATTTACAATGTTAATAAGAATTTTTGGAGCAATTCCTGAAGGTGTTTCTTATTCAATATTACTTATGAATATAGCGACACCAATAATTGAGCGATATACAGCTCCTAAAGTATTTGGAGGTGCTAAAAATGATAAAAAATGAGATTGTAAAATTAGGATTAATTCTATTAATAATAACTTCCATAGCAGGGATATTACTTGGATTTGCGAATTTAGCGACAGCTGATGTAATAGTAGCAGTAGAGGAAGCAGCTAGTTCAGGACCTGAAGTTGCTATGGATGTCGTGCCGGGCTCTGCTAATTTTGAAGATCTAGATGAAGATTTAGTTAATAAAATAAAAAGTGATAATGAAGAATTTATCGATGCTAAAAAAGCAGTTAATGAATCAGGTGCCCTTGTTGGATATGGGATAAGAACTTTAAGTACAGTTTCAGGATATGGAGGAGATATTGAACTCTTTGTAGGTATTTCACCAGATGGTAAGATAGTTGGTGTGAGAGTTTTATCTATGAAGGAAACTCCTGGATTAGGTACTAAGGTTCAAAATGAAGAATTCAAAGAGCAGTTTGTAGGAAAATCAGTGGATATGGATATTGAAATTGTGAAAATTGGTGTAAATGAAGATAACCAAATACAAGCAGTAGCTGGAGCAACTACATCCTCAACTTCTTATACAAGTGCTGTAAATAATGCTTTGGATATTTTTAATGAATATATTAAATAGGAGGGTTTAGAGTGAATTTAGTTAAGAATTTAAAAAATGGAATTATTAAAGAGAACCCTATATTTGTTCAACTTTTAGGAATGTGTCCAACTCTTGCAGTTACAACATCTGCACTAAACGGTTTAGCTATGGGTTTGGCTACTACGGCTGTTCTAATAGGCTCAAATTTAGTTATAGCATCTCTGAGGAATTATATTCCCAACAAGATTAGAATTCCGATTTTTATAGTTGTAATAGCAACTTTTGTTACGTTAATAGAAATGTTCATGAATGCTTATGCATTAGAATTATATAAATCTTTAGGATTATTTGTTCCTTTAATAGTTGTAAACTGTCTAATACTTGGAAGAGCTGAATCATATGCATCTAAAAATAGTGTTGTACCATCAGTTTTTGATGCTGTCGGCATGGGTATTGGTTTTTCACTTGCCCTTACAGTATTAGGGATGGTTAGAGAATTATTAGGAGGCGGAAGTTTATTTGGAGCTACTATTTTTGGTGGGTCATTTGAACCGGCAATAATTATGATTTTACCACCAGGAGCATTTTTAGCCCTTGGGTTCTTAATCGGTTTAGTAAACTTTATTTCTAAAAAAATAGCAGCTTAATAAGGAGGATAAATTATGAATTTTATCAGTATATTCATAGGAGCAGTATTAGTTAACAACTTTGTATTAGCAAGATTTTTAGGCATTTGTCCTTTCTTAGGAGTTTCAAAAAAAGTTGAAACTGCATTAGGAATGGGTGTTGCAGTTACATTTGTTATGACACTAGCTTCGATTATGACATGGTTAGTGCAGGTAACGATATTAGACAATTTTGGATTACAATATTTACAAACAATAGCTTTTATATTAATTATTGCTTCCTTGGTGCAATTTGTAGAAATGTTTCTTAAAAAATCAAGTCCATCTCTTTACGAAGCTTTGGGAGTGTATCTTCCACTAATAACTACAAACTGTGCAGTACTTGGATTGGCAATAATTAACATACAAGATCAGTTTGATTTAATGGAAACTATAGTAAACTCCCTTGGAGCAGCTATAGGATTTACTTTAGCAATAGTATTGTTTGCCGGGATTAGAGAAAGATTAGAACTAGCTGACGTACCGGAAAGCTTCAAAGGATTTCCAATAGCATTAATAACAGCAGGATTAATGTCAATAGCTTTCTTAGGTTTTTCAAGCTTATCAATATAGGAGGTGCAGCAATTGAATAGTGTATTTAATGCCGTATTAACATTAGGAGGATTAGGTCTAGCATTTGGTATTTTATTAGCTGTTGCTTCTAAAGTATTTCATGTTGAAGTAGACCCAAAGATTACACAAATAAAAGAAGCCCTGCCGGGAGCAAATTGTGGTGCCTGCGGATATCCGGGGTGCGATGCTTTAGCCAAGGCAATAGCTGAGGGTAAAGAGGCTGCTGATTCCTGTCCTGTAGGGGGATCTGAAACTGCAGAAGCAGTTAGTGCTATAATGGGATTAGAATCAGGAGAAAATTCTGAAGGCAAGAAGGTAGCTAGAGTATTATGTGCAGGGTGCGATTCTATTTCGAAGAAAAAATTTGAATATAAAGGAATAAAAGATTGTAAAGCAGCTTCAATGATTCAAGGTGGAGATAAATCATGTGATAAAGGATGCCTTGGATATGGTACATGTTTTGAAGTTTGCAACTTTGATGCAATTAGAATAGAAGATGGACTCGCAATAATCGATCCGGAAAAATGTACAGCGTGTGGATTATGTTTAGAGGCATGTCCTAAAGATGTTATAGAGTGGGTACCATATGATCAGGAAGTTGTGGTAGATTGTAAGAATCAAGACTTTGGTAAAGCAGTAAAGGATATATGTGAAGTAGGTTGTATAGCTTGTGGAATTTGTGAGAAGAATTGCCCTTTCGATGCTATCCATGTTGAAAATAATATTGCAAAAATAGATTATGAAAAATGTACAGAATGTATGATATGTACAGAAAAATGTCCAACTAATGCTATATCTGGAGAATTAGAAAACAGAAAGATAGCTTATATTATTGAAGATAAATGTATAGGTTGTACAATTTGTGCAAAAAATTGTCCTGTAGATTGCATAGATGGAGAAGTAAAAAAAGTCCATGTAGTTAATCAGGAAGACTGTATTGGATGCAGTGTTTGTTTCGAAAAATGTCCTGTTGATGCAATAGAAATGAGATAATAAAAAGGAGCCTAGGCTCCTTTTTCATTTTTCTTATTATTTTTTTCCCATAACTTTGCAGCAGTTTCACCCCATTTAAAGGCTATAGGTTCACATTTATAGTAAAGATCTTCTGGGGGCTCCTTATCCAGTGGCTGTGTAGATTTAGCATTAGCTTCATGAACCATTTCAACAATTTTCTCGGGATTATCTAAAATAGGACAAGGCCTTAAATGATTACAGTTGAAAGGCTGTCTTTTTTTATAAGCCTTAAATAGAGGAGATTTTAATGCTTCTAGTAAGCTTACATCATTAATATTAGTGTCAGAATAATGAACAAAAGCGCAGGGTTCAATATCCCCATTAGCATTTATATGAAAGTAATTTTTTCCTCCAGCAATGCAACCATCAACATACTCCCCATCATTCCAAAAGTCCATAGCAAATATAGGTTTTGTTTTTCTGAATTCTCTTACTTTATGATACATATACTCTCGTTCTTCTGGTCTGCAGCATAAATCAATGTTAGCATCTTTTCCGATAGGCATATAAGTGAAAAGCCACATAAAGTAAGCTCCTTTATCAATAACAAAGTCGTAAAATTCTTCAGAACCTATTTCCTTATAGTTATTGTGATGATAGCATACTGATACACCATACAGTACTCCTTCATCTTTTAAATAATCCATACCTTTTGATAATCTATTAAAAGTGTTTTTACCTCGTCTAAAGTCGGTTGCTTTTTCAAAACCTTCAATACTAATTCCTGGAGCAAAGTTTCCAACTTTGGCTATTTTTTTAGCGATATCTTTTGTAATTAAGGTACCGTTTGTAAAACATGTAAAATAACAATCCTGATGTTTTTTGCAAAGCTTTAATATATCGTCTATTCTTACAAAAGGCTCTCCTCCTGAAAAAATATACATATAAATACCTAATTCTTTGCCTTCTTCTATAATTCTATCCATGGTTTCATAAGATAAATCATCAGTTTTATTATATTCATTAGCCCAGCAGCCATCGCATTTTAAATTACATCTAGTAGTAGGATCTATCAGTATAGTCCATGGAACATTTATACCTTCTTTTTCTGCAATACTTTTTTCTTTAGGCAAACCAAATATTGATGCATTTAAAAAGAAATTTTTAATGAATTTCTTCTGGGCATTAATTTCTACTTCGTCAAAAAAATTGTATATGAGTTTTGTCCAGGGACTATCAGAATTAATTAATTCTGATTTTACTTTCTTTAAGACTCTTATATCTCGAGGATTTTTCAAAAATTTTTCTGTAAAATTCAAAATATTATCTATATTTTCTTTAGGGTTTTTTTCTATATAGTTAATAGTTTTATTTACTGCAACTTGACCTGCAATTTTTTTTAGATTATTCATTATAATACCTCCTTTTTAACTCCATTTATCAAAATCATGATAGTTTGACATGCTGACTTTGAATCAACAGTTTCATTTATCATGTCTTTGACAGAAAAAGATTGAAGCATTCCCAATATTAAGGTTGATAATGTTGGACCGTGGACTTCTTTGATTTCTCCTTTTTTAATTGATTCATTTATTAAATTTGTAAAGGTTGACTCTAATTCTTTGTATAATGATTTAAGTTCGCTTTCTAAAGCTTTATTGTTGTGTCTTACCATTAACCAAAAATCTATAAAGGCTTTAGATACAGTTTGTCCGTTTAAATTAATGATAAGATACTCAACTAGTCTTTCAATTTTCTCTATACTAGATAAAGAATCATCATCTTTAATAGCATCATAATTCATTTTAAAAAAAGACATACCTAACTCTAAAATATAAAAATATATTTCATCTTTATTATTAAAGTATTGATATAATGTGGTCCTACCCATATTACAAGCTTTACTAATGTCTTTTAAATTCGTATTGTAATAACCTTTTTCAGAAAATACAGGTATTGCTTTAGTAGCTATTTCTAATTTCTTTTCTTCTGTGTCTACAATTTTAGGCATAATAAACCTCCTTTATATGACATTGATGTTTATATAGACGTTACTGTCAATTATATTTTATCACAATAAATCTAATTGTCAATTAAAAAGAAGCTCCTTTCAGAGCTTCGAAGAGATTTAGTCATAATTATAGATTTATAGCATTACTATCTACTTCTTTTTCTTTGTCAGGTTCTAAATTTTTAAAGGCAGAAGTAAGCATTAATTTAATTCTGTTAATTTGGTTAACTTCACTAGCTCCTGGATCAAAATCGATTGGTGCAATATTAGCATTTGGATAAGATCTTTTTAATCCTTTTATCATACCTTTACCAGTAATGTGATTAGGTAAACAAGCAAAAGGTTGTAAACATAAAATGTTATTTATACCTTCTTCAAGTAAAGCTACCATTTCAGCAGTTAAAAACCAACCTTCACCAGTTTGATTTCCTAATGATAGATGTTTTTTAGCTTTGTTTGCTAATTCTTTAATATTGTGTGGTGGTAAAAATCTTTTGCTGCTTTCAAAGGCTTCTACCGCTTCTTTTCTATAATAATCAATTAGCTTTATAGCAGCAGATGAAAGTATCGATCCTTTTAAGTTACTTTTAATCATTTCTTTATGTTTAATAACTGTATTATAAGCAGAATATGAGAAAAAGTCTAATAGTTCTGGAACAACTGCTTCCGCGCCCTCATTTTCTAAAAGTGATACTATGTCATTATTCGCTGTCGGATGATATTTTACTAAAATCTCACCTACAACACCAACTTTAGGTTTTTCTATATGATCATCAATTTCCAGATTATCAAAATCTTTTATGATATTTTTTAAATTGTCTTTAAAATCTCTAAATCCGCCTTTTTCAATTGTTTCTTTACATACGTCAACCCAATAATCATATAGTTTGTCAGCAGAACCTTTAATTTTTTCATAAGGTCTTGTTTTATACAATACTTTCATAAAAACATCCCCATACACTACACCCATAATAAGGTTATGTAGAAGCTTTGGTGTTATCTTAAAACCAGGGTGCTTTTCTAACCCTACAGCATTCAATGATATTACAGGAACTTGATCAAATCCATTGTCTTTTAGAGCTTTTTTAATAAAGGCAATATAATTTGTTGCCCTGCATCCACCTCCTGTTTGAGACATTATTAAGGCTGTTTTATTCAAGTCGTATTTTCCGGATTTTAATGCCTTAATCATTTGGCCTGTAGTAATGATTGAAGGATAGCAGGCATCATTATTAACACATTTTAAACCTTCGTTTACTGCTTCTTTATCAACTGAAGGTAATATTTCTATATTATAACCGCTTCTTTTAGCAGCAGCTTTAAAAAATTGGAAATGAATAGGAGACATTTGTGGAGCAAGTATAGTGTACTCTTCTTTCATTTTTTTAGTAAAAACTGCATTATTATAATCATTATTTTCACTAATTTGAGTATAATTCATTTTGTCTCTTTCTTTTATAGCTGCTATAAGAGATCTGATTCTAATTCTTACTGCTCCCAAATTATTTATTTCATCAATTTTAATTAAAGTAAATATTTTATTATGTTTTTCAAGTATTTCGTTAACTTGATCTGTTGTCACCGCATCTAAACCGCATCCAAAGGAATTTAGTTGAATGAGTTCTAAATCTTTTTCTTTACATACATAAGAAGCAGAAGAATAAAGCCTGGTATGATAACTCCATTGATCTATTACTCTAAGGGGTCTTTCCGGTTTATCTAAATGGGATATAGCATCTTCAGATAAAACAACAAATCCGTAAGATTGAATCATTTCAGGTATACCGTGATTAATTTCAGGGTCTACATGATATGGTCTTCCGGCTAAAACTATACCTTTTTTCTTATTTTTCTTTATGTAACTCAGAGCTTCTTCACCTTTTTTTCTTATTTTGTCTTTATAATTTAAAAGTTCTGTATATCCTTTATCTACAGCATTTCTTATTTCTGTGAAATTAAATCCTTCATCCCTTAATTCAGAATATAATTTTTTAATCATCAACTCTTTATCATCCAGGTTAACAAAAGGTTTAAAGAACTGAATTCCTAAATTGTCAAAATCAAAATTAGAATTTATAGTTTCCGGATAAGAAGTTACAACAGGACAGTTGTAATGATTTCCGGAATCTTTATCTTCTTTAATATTATAAGGAATGCAAGGATAGAATATTTTTTTGATATTTTTGTTCAATAAATCCTGTATGTGACCGTGAGCTATTTTTCCCGGATAACACACTGATTCTGAAGGGATAGTGTTTATACCTATTTCATAAATTTTCTTATTTGAATGTCCGGAAAGAACTACTTTATATCCTAATTCTGTTAAAAAAGTATACCAGAAAGGATAGTCTTCATATATATTTAAAACCCTTGGTATTCCAATTAAACCTCTAGGAGATTCATTTAATGGTGGAGATTTATAGTTGAATACCTCTTTATATTTATAATTGTAAAGATTAGGAATTTCATCATAATCTTTATCATTGGTGTTAGTAACATAGGATTCAGAACCTTTTTCACATCTGTTACCTGATACAAAGTACCTACCATCGCTAAATTTACTAATTGTCATTAAACAGTTGTTTCCACATTTTCCGCATCTTTCCATGCTGTTGTCTACATTAAAAGTTTCCAATAGTTTACTATCTATAATTGTAGATTTACCTTCAGTATATCTTTCTTTCGATATTATAGCAGCACCAAAGGCCCCCATTATTCCTGCTATGTCCGGTCGAATAGCCAATTTACCGGTAATCATTTCAAAAGATCTTAGCACAGCATCATTATAAAAAGTTCCACCTTGTACTACTACTTTTTCACCTAAATCTTCAAAAGATTTAAGTCTAATTACTTTAAATAATGCATTTTTTATTACAGATACTGATATTCCAGCTGCTATATCGGAGACTGTTGCACCTTCTCTTTGAGCTTGTTTAACTTTAGAGTTCATAAAAACTGTACATCTAGTACCTAAATCAACAGGATGCTCTGAAAAATAACTTTTTTCTGCAAAAGTTTGGACATCTAGATTTAAAGATTTTGCAAATGTCTCTATAAATGAGCCACAACCGGATGAGCAGGCTTCATTCAACATAACAGAATCAATTACTCCATTTTTAATTTTTAAACTTTTCATATCCTGTCCACCAATGTCTAATACAAAATCAACTCCATCGGCAAAATAATCGGCAGCTTTATAGTGGGATATAGTTTCAATTTCCCCTATATCTATCTTAAGAGCAGATTTTATTAAGTGCTCACCATATCCTGTTACAGTAGCTTGAGCTATAACTGTATTATTATTTAATTTTGAATACATGTCTTTTAAAGCATTAGTTGCTGATTTTAGTGGATTTCCTTTGTTATTGTCATAGAATGAATACAAAAGATTGCTGTTTTCATCAATGAGAGCAACTTTAGTGGTAGTAGAACCA
Source organism: Bacillota bacterium (assembly GCA_033549325.1). Lineage (GTDB taxonomy): Bacteria > Bacillota > Clostridia > Tissierellales > Dethiosulfatibacteraceae > UBA8670. Next base: position 17,366 of record JAWSUU010000019.1, read on the forward strand.
GCATCAATTCCTAAATACACATTACCTTTATAGGTTTCTATGTTGCCTCTTTTTACTTTTGCTTTGTTGTGTCTTTCTATAAAGTCATCATACTCTTTTTGATTATTAAAAAGAGGTTCTAATTCTTTTTTTCTATGAATAGGTTCATTGTTTTTATTGTTAATTCTACTAATTAATTCTTCAAAATTAATAATCTTTGAATCTCTTGAATTAATGGCTGCTCCAAGAGCAACAAAGTATTCAGAATTTTCAGGAAAAATCACTTCATCATCACTTAGGTCCAATGTATCAATGAATCTGTCTCTTAACTGAGATAAGAAAGTTAAAGGACCACCTAGAAAAGCGACATTTCCTTTTATAGGTCTACCTTGAGCCAATCCGCTTATTGTTTGGTTTACAACAGCTTGAAAAACAGAAGCAGCAATATTTTCTTTACTTGCACCTTCATTCAGTAAGGGTTGAATGTCTGTTTTAGCAAATACTCCACATCTAGAAGCTATTGGATATATTGTTTCGTGATTTTTTGAAAGTTCATTTAATCCATCAGCATCTGTTTCAAGAAGAATTGCCATCTGATCAATAAATGCTCCCGTACCACCTGCACATGATCCATTCATTCTTTGTTCTAATTGGCCGGATACATAAGTAATTTTAGCATCTTCACCACCTAATTCAATTGCAACATCAGTTTCAGGTATTTTTTCTTCAATAGCAGCTGTACCTGCAGCTACCTCTTGAATAAAAGGAATATCAAAAGCTTTTGATATATCAACGGCACCAGATCCAGTTACATTTATTTTTATTTTATTTTTACCAACTTTTTTGCTGGAATCTACCAACATTTTAAAGACGGTTTCTCTTACATTTGAATAATGTCTTTTATATTCTTTGTATATTATGCTATTTTGACTATTTAAAACTACTATCTTAACAGTAGTTGAGCCAATGTCTAATCCAATATTATATATATTGTTCATAATGCACCTCCATAGATTAGAGACTTAAAGTAATTATAACAAAAAAATATTAAAAATCAATTAATTTATTTATGTAAACAAGTAGATTTAAGGTTTATTTAATAATAAATTTATAATATAATGAAATAAAGTATAAATAAAACAAGGAGTGATTTTATGAAACTTACATATTACGGACATTCAGTCTTTGTAATAGAAGATAAAAACTTCACAGGGATTGTTGATCCATTTATAAAAGGCAACTCTAACTGCAGTCAATCTTTAGATGATATACCCACTCTAACACATATTTTTGTAACTCACGGACATGGGGATCATATAGGAGATACTGTAGAATTAGCAAAAAGAGATGATGCATTAGTTATTTGTAATGCAGAAATAGGAAGATATTTATCTAATCAAGGTGTGAAAGTTCATACTATGCATATTGGAGGAAGAACTAAGTTTGATTTTGGAAAAATTAAAATGACACCGGCTTTACATGGTTCGGGAATACAAATAGGAGATAAAACTTATGATGGAGGAAATCCAGGAGGATTTTTGTTTTATTTAAGTGATAAAGTAATTTATCATGCTGGTGATACTGGACTTACATTGGACATGAAGCTTTTAATCGATGAACATGTAGATATTGCACTATTACCAATAGGTGGTAATTATACAATGGATATAGACGATGCGGTTAAAGCTGTTGAATTCATACAGCCAAATTTAGTCGTACCAATGCATTTCAATACCTTTGATGTGATAAAGGTTGATGTAAATGAATTTAAAGAAAAGGTAAAGAATACCGAAGTTAAAATTATTAATTTTGGTGATTCAATAGAAATTTAATATGAAAAAGTTAATTTTAATTTTTATTACTATTTTAATCTTAAGCACCTTTACCGTTTACGGTAACACTGGAGGAGCAGAAGGTTTAACAACGGTAAGAGGAGAGGTAGTAGAAATTATAGCTGATATGGATGCGGAAGATCTTGGGGCAGATCTGTCTTCCCCTGTTCAGGGAAGACAGGTTGTTAAAGTTTTGGTTAAAGAAGGAGAGTATGAAGGCCGAGAATTCATTGTTGAAAACAATCTAGGGGGAATGGAATTTTTTAATATTCGAGTTGAAAAGGGAGATTCAATTCTATTAATGCTTGATGAAACTTCTGATAAACTTGTTGTCAACATATCTGGATTTGTAAGAGACAGATACATTTTATTTACTGTCTTACTTTTTGTCGCCCTATTAATCATAGTAGGAAGGTTTAAGGGTCTAAAAGCTGTAATAACATTGACAGTTACTATAATTATTATATGGAAATATTTACTGCCATCTATACTTAATGGAGGAAATCCGATAACAGTCTCTACGATAAGCTCCATTGGAATCACTATATTTACTATGTTGGTGATTGCCGGATTTAATAAAAAATCTTATTCGGCGATTTTAGGTACAATTGCAGGAGTTACTATTGCTGCAATTATAGCTTTTGCAGTAGGAAACCTGGCGAAACTAACAGGATTAAGTTCAGAAGAAGCCGTAATGTTAATGTATCTACCTAGCGGTGTGCAATTTGATTTTAAAGGTCTGCTTTTTGCAGGGATAATCATAGGTACTTTAGGCGCTGTAATGGATGTCAGTATTTCAATTGCATCCTCAATGGATGAAGTCAAGAAAGCTAATCAAGAGATATCTAAGTTAAGTTTAATAAAATCCGGTATGAATGTAGGAAAAGACATTATGGGTACCATGACCAACACATTAATACTTGCTTATACAGGTGCTTCCATACCAATTATGCTGGTTTTTATGGCTTACAATACATCTATGGTTGAAGTGATTAATCTAGATATTATTGCAACAGAAATAATAAGAGCTATAACTGGTAGTATAGGGATTGTGTTGGCTATTCCTTTCACTGCTATTTTTGCCGGCTTGTTAGAATAAAGGAGAAATATGGAAAAGAAAATTATAGATAGTTTCGATACAACAAACTTATATTTATTAACTAATAAAATTGATAATCCAAAAGCCGTAATTGTTTTAGTACATGGATTAGCTGAATACTGTGAAAGATATGATTATTTAGTTGAAAAGATGAATCAAAAAGACATGTCTGTATATAGGTATGATTTAAGAGGTCATGGCAAAAGCGGCGGTAGAAAAGGCTGGGTAGATAGCTACGATTTTTATATCCAAGACCTTCATGAGATAGTAAAATTAGCTAAAAAAGAAAATAATAATATTCCTATTTTCATATTAGGTCATAGTATGGGAGGGTTTATCACGGCTGGATATGGAATAAAACACAAAAATTACTCTAAAGGAATAATACTTTCTGCTGCTGCATTAGAAAGACCGGAAAGTGCTAAGGGAATTAACGGTTCATTAATAAAAACTTTAAATAAAATATATCCTGGTTATAAAATGAAAAACAACTTGGGAAAACATGTATCTAGAGATAAAGATGTAGTAGAAAAATATCTTAAAGATCCTTTGGTTTTAAAAAAAATATCCATTAAATTATACTATGAATTCTTAATAATTGGAATGAAGTGGATTGAAAATAACCTTAATGAATTTGATAGCAGCTGTCTTATTTTGCACGGGAAAGAGGATAAAATAATTAACTATAAATCTTCTATCAGATTTAAAGAGAAAATCAAAAGTGATGATAAAAAATTAATAATTTACGATAATTTATATCACGAAATATTAAATGAAATAGAAAAAGATGAAGTGATAAAAGATATTATAAACTGGATTGAGGAAAGAATCTAACAAATAATTACATAATATTAAAAAATATGATATAATTTAAACATAAAAAAAAGGAGGAGTAGGATGTACGGTTTATTTTTAGTACTAAATGATGTATATAAGCTTGATATGATACATGAACTCTTTTATGAAGAAGAATTAGGGGCAACAACAATAGATAGTCAGGGGATGGGAAAGGTTTTATTGGATCACCATGTAAATGTTCCTATGCTGGCTAGTATGAGAAAACTAATTGATGGTAGAAAGCCATACAATAAACTGATTATTAGTGTAATCAAAGAAAAAGATAAATTAGATAGAATTGTAAAAAAGATTAATAAAGAACTAGACTGTTTTAGTGAACCCGGAGTAGGCTTTATGTTTGTAGTACCTGTTTTAGAAATCCACGGGTCTAAACATGAATGTCTTCTAGAAGACCTTGAAGATGGAGAAGAAGAAGTAGAAGAAAAACCATATGTATAATGAAATCTAAATCTAAAATCCCATGAATGATATCATTCATGGGATTTTTTCATAGAATTATTTATTTTATTATTACATTTCTATTCATATTATCCCAGCTGACTTCCTTACCTAAAGATTCAGATATAAATCTTACCGGTACTAGAGTACGGTTATTAATGATAATAGGGGGAGCTTCTAAAATAAATTCCATGTTATTAATAAAAGCTCTGTCGCTATTGATTTGCATACTTATATTTAATTTATCATTATAACCAACGGCCGTTCTTTCTTCGGATATCCAATCAACTTCCATACCAAAATTCTCGTAGATAGCTCTAAATGGTACTAGAGTTCTACCGTTTTGAATTATAGGGGGTTGGTCGAAACTTATATTTTTACCGTCTAATATGATATCTATCGGATCATAATAATCATATAACTCGATTTCTTTCATTAGATTAATTAATTCAGTATTTCTATTAACCTTAGAGGAAATATCAATATTTAAAAGTCTATGATAAGGTGTGGTAGTACTTAAATTACCTTTATATTGATGATCTTTTGATATCTCTTTATCCGTCAACATGTAGTAGTTGTACACCGGATAATCTAAATTAGGAACAGGATCATTCCAGGTCATGTCAATGTGATATTTATAACCTGAGATACTTATTATATTCCATAAATGATTTTCACCATTAGCAGTACCTTCCACAAATCCTACATCAAAACCTGCTGTTTTAAGCATTTTATAACCTAGCAAGGCATAACCATTACAAACAGATTTGTTATCAAATAAGGCATCATAATGAGTGTAATTTGTATAACTGGTATCGTACTCGGTATTTAATACTATATAATCGTGAATTTCTTTGATTTTTTCGTGGGAAGTCATTTCTGGATCTATAATATCTGATAAAACATAATTTATTTTTTTATGAATTTCTTCTTCCTGATTTTTAGTAAGGAGATGATTTATTTTTATAGTTATGTTAATATTATTTTCATATCCTTCGTATGACCATTGCCAGCTATTTATAGAATAGTTAATATAAGGATCGCTATTTAGAATTGAATTTAAAGTTTTTTCTAAGTCGCTACTGCTACCTTTATAATTAACGGTTATAACACTTTCTCTATTATATAAACTATCTATGATATAATTTTTTAATTGTTGGGTATCATTTATTATAGAACTTGCTTCTGTATAATTGTATGTTAATGATGATATAATCATAAAAACAATTATTAGAGTAAGTATTTTTCTTATATTCATATATCCTCCTTAAAATCAATCTTAACTTACATTATATGATATAATTTTAAAAAAAGGAAGTTGTTAAATTGAAATTAGACAAAGATGTAATAGAAATATTAAAAAAATTCAAAAATAATAAATTTAAAGCTTATGTTGTTGGTGGGGCTGTTCGGAACTATTTCTTAGGATTAGAGATAAATGACTATGACATAGCAACTAATGCAAAGCCAGATGAAGTAATAAAAATTTTTGAAAAGGTAATACCCACCGGTATTAAATACGGTACGGTTACATTAATATATAATGATAAAAAATATGAAATAACTACATTTAGGAAAGATTTTCAATATATAAATAATAGAAAACCAAAAAAAGTAATTTTTTCAAATAATATAAAAGAGGATATAAAGAGAAGAGATTTTACTATTAATTCTCTTTACTGCGATATAGATGGTAAAGTACATGACTTGTATAATGGTTTGGAAGATATTAAATCAAAAATTGTTAAAACAATAGGAGAACCAGATGAAAGATTTAGAGAAGATGCTTTAAGAATGATAAGGGCAGTCAGATTTATGTCTACATTGGATTTTGAAATTGAGAAAAAAACCAGAAAAAGTATTGAGAAAAACTACTCAAATATAAAAAATGTAAGTCCTGAAAGAATAAGAGTTGAATTTGATCAAATATTACTTTCAAAAAGACCTGGTAAAGGTATAAATGCTCTTATAAAAACAAACATAATGAAACATATTATTCCTGAGCTTTATGATTCTATAGATTTTGAACAACATAATAAGTATCATGATAAAGATGTTTACAAACATACTCTTGCAGTATTAGAAAATATTGAATCAAAATTAGAATTAAGATTAGCAGCATTATTACATGATATAGCTAAGCCGGAAACCTTTACTTTAGACAAAGAAAATGAAGGTCATTTTAAAGGACATCACATAAAATCAGCTGAAAAAAGTGTAGAAATATTAAGAAGATTAAGATATGACAATAGAACCATAGAAAATGTTAGAGTGTTAATAAGATATCATTATCTAAAAGATATTTCTATAAAAGAAAAAGGTGTAAAACGATTCATTAGAAATGTAGGTATAGAGAGATTAGATGATATTTTCAAATTAAATATTGCAGATATTAAAGGGAAATCTGATATAGCTGGTATGGACAAAGTAAATAGCCTTAAGGAAAAGACAAGGTTAATACTGGAGAAAAAAGAACCTCTTAATAAAAAAGATCTCAATTTAAATGGAGAAGATATAAAAAAATTAGGTGTGAAAGAGGGAAAATTAATAGGCGAAATACTTAATTATTTACTTGATAAAGTATTAGATGATTCTAATTTAAACAATAAGAGCACTTTGATAAATTTAGCAAAAAAATATTTAGATAATTTGGAGGGAAAATGAAACTTGAACAGATAGAAGAAAAAACTTATATATTAAAAAATAAAGGAATAACCTCATGTTTTTACAATCTTGAAGATAATAAATATGTAGTAATTGATCCGGGACATTTAAACGATAATAACTACCAAAAA
>JAWSUU010000020.1:0-23259 GCA_033549325.1 Bacillota bacterium
AGCTTTTTATAAATCTCCAAAATGTACTACGTGCGAAAAAGAAAAAACTAAGATAGTTTATAAATTTCCTAATATTAGATTATTTTGGGATAAAAATAAAAATAAAGATAATATACTTGATAAGCTAATACGATCTTCTCGTCATATAGTCTATTTTAAATGTCCTAATTGTAATTACGAATGGGAATCGCAAATTAGCCTATGGAATAAAAGGAGCTATTGTCCATGTTGTGGTTTTGATGGAGAACAAAATAGTATAGAGCTAAATCGCTCAATTATTGAACAAAATCCAATAACTACTTTTCGTAAGGCAAATCCTGATGATGCAAAAATGTGGTGTTATGACTTAAATGGTGATATGAACCCTGATAATACATTATACGGTTCAGGTAAAAAAGCTTATTTTGAATGTAAAAATGGTCATAAATTTAATAAACAAATATATGAAATGACCACCATTGATGGAAAACCAAAAGGATGCCCATATTGCAATGGATGGATTAATAAAGCATATCCTGGAGAAAATGATTTTTTTACCTTATGCCCTATAGCAAAAGATATGTGGGATTACGATAAAAATCAAGAAATTATTCCAAAATTACTATTAACTAATTCTGGAAAGAAGGTTCATTTCAAGTGTGCTAAAGGTCATAGCTTTATAAAAAAAATTAAGAAGTTTTATGAAAACCCAGAGTGCCCTGAATGTGTTTTAATTAAGAAAAACTCCTCTTTAATCGAAAAGCAAAAACTTTTAATTAAAAAAAGAGAAGATAACTCATTTAGAAAATATAACCCCGCTGCTTCAAAGTTATGGGTTGATAACTTAAATAAAGGATTAACACCAGATAATGTTGATAAAAAATCAGGAAAAACTATATATATGCGCTGTGAAAACAATGCAAAACACATTTTTCAAATAAAAGTTTATTATATACCAAAGAAAAACCCATTCTATTGTCCTGATTGTAGAGAAAACAGTAAAATTCCTAAATTAGGAGTCAATGATATTTTTACTATATGTCCAGATTTAGAAAAAATGTGGGATTGGGAAAAAAATAAAGGTATAAACCCATATCATTTATTTAAAACTAGCGAAACAGATATTCATCTAAAGTGTAACAAAGGCCATAGATTTACTAGATACGTTAGAAATTTTGTCAGAAACTTTAATTGTCCGGTATGCAAACAGGAGCGAAATTCTATTTCAAATTATCCTCAAATGGTTAAACAATGGGATTTTTCAAAAAATGAAAAGATAGATATAAATATTGTTTCTTCACGTTCAACAAGAGATGCATGGTGGAAGTGTAGAAAATGTGGTTATGAATGGCAATCAAAGATATCCTCTAGAAGAGCATCAAAAGGTTTATGCCCATGTTGCGATAATAGAACAGTAGTTGTAGAAGGAGTAACCGATTTATTTACTACTGTACCGGATTTAAAAATTGATTATGACTTTAAAAAAAATATCGGAATAAATACAGCTTTATTATCAAGATCATCTAAAGAACCAATACAATGGAAATGTAATGTTTGTGGTTATGAATGGATAGCATCTCCAATGGGGCGAGTAAAGCGAAATAAAGACAATCATTATGTAAGTAGTTGTCCTGCTTGTGCAGGGTCAGTACGAACAAAAACATATGCAGAAGAATATCCTGAATTAATACCAAAATTTATTGAAGAAAAAAACAAGTGTAAACTAGCTGATTTAAAAGGTAAAGATTATAATCTTAATTTTTGGTGGAATTGTAATATCTGTGGAGAAGATTTTAAATCTGCATTAAGTACTATGATTCGTGGAAAAGATTCCAAAACAAAAGGATGTTCATATTGTTCTGGTAGGAAGGTTAAGAAAGAAAATAGTTTTGCTAATATCCATAAAGACTTGATGGATGAATATGATCCAAGTAATATAATTGATCCCTATAATGTAACAGAGCATAGCGATAAATCTGTCAAATGGATATGCAGAAATAATTCAGAGCATAAATGGAAAACAACATTTAGATCAAGAGCAAAAGGTGAAGGTACTTGTAAAGACTGTCGTAACTGGAACTATGGCAAAATATTTTCTGAAGAGCATCCTGAATTTAAACCGTTTTACGATAATGAAAGGAATAAGATACCTTTTAATAGTTACTCTTATATGTCGAACAAGTATGCTTGGTGGAAATGTGAAAAAGGTCATAGCTTTGAATGGTCTATTATAAATTTTTCAACCCTAGGTAGGTTTGAATGCCCTATTTGTACTAATAAAATATTTGTTAGAGGTGAAAATGACCTTGAATCTCAACATCCTGATTTAGCATTAGAGTTTGATATAGAAAAAAACGGAATTACACCAGATATGATTTCTAGTTCAGATAATAATGATAAAATTTGGTGGAAATGTAATGAAGGTCACGAAATTCAACGTTCAATATGGTATAGAGTTAATCAAGTAAGGGCCTGTCCAGTATGTAATCGTTCAATTATCATTAAAGGAGTTAACGATTTCGAAACAGCATATCCTGATGTAGTTAAGATATGGGATTATCAGAAAAATAGCAGAGGTCCTGATACAATTTCCGATAGAAATAAAATGAAATTTTCTTTTAAATGTCATCACGGACATCAATATGAAACTAAGTTAGATACAGCGATTAACCACAATTTTGAGTGTTTGTTATGTACAAATAAAATTGTAAAAGAAGGCATAAATAGTTTATTGGATACTCACGAAGAATTAGCTAAGGAATTCAGCCCAAAAGAAGAACGTAAACCATATGAGTTTAGTAAAAACTATTCGTATTCGATTAAATGGAAATGCCCAACTTGTAATGGAGAATATCGTTATCCAATTAACAAACGTGAAATCGGAGACGATTCTTGCCCTTATTGTAATAATGATAGAGTATTAGAAGGGCATAATTCCTTAATTGATACTGATTTTGAATTAGCTAAGGAATGGGGACCTTCTAATGAACGTGGTCCAGAAACATATCTCAAAATGTATACAACTTGGGTATCTTGGTTATGCCCAACTTGTAATGGAGAATATAATTATCCTATAAATACACGTGAAATCGGAGACGATTCCTGTCCTTATTGTAATGGAACAAAAATTTTATATGGTTATAATTCTTTTAAGATAAAACATCCAAAATTAATGGAAGAATGGGATCATATTAATAATTATTTATTATGTAACCCCGAATATATATTAGAAAGTAGCTCAGATAAAGTATGGTGGATTTGCAAGGATTGTAAACACAAATTTTTTATGTCACCTAAACTAAGAATTTATTATCAGCATAGAAATATGATTGCTTGTCCACATTGTAAGGGTTTAAGGCAGAAAAAAATACATTTTTTCTGATATTTTTAATATATAGAGCATCTAGGATATCATTCTGATGTTCTATATTTGAATTATAAAGTTCAAAATATAACTATTTAGCCAAATTATTTTTTTGAGTTTTAATGGAAATAAAGTTCAAAAATTTAAGTTTTTCTTTAAAAAATTTTTTTACATATAAAATGATCAGTCTCGTTTAGAGGGTTCTTATCTACAGCATCTTTTAAGCGCTGTTCGTTGACATGGGTGTATATCTGAGTGGTAGATATGTTTTCGTGGCCTAAAATGGACTGTAAGGCTCTAATATCCACATCTCCATACTGATACATAAGTGTTGCTGCCGTATGTCTAAGTTTATGAGGTGAATATTTGTTAGAATCTAATCCAGCACTTTTCAAATGTTTTTCTACCAGGTGCTGTACAGCTTTAGGGGAAATTCTTTTCTTTCTATTACTTAAAAATAAGGCATCTTCATGACCCTTTATAGGTTTTGGTCTGAATTCTAAGTATTTATCTATAGCTTTTTTAGTAACAGCATTTAAATATACAGTACGTTCTTTATTTCCTTTTCCAATTACAGTTAAACTATCAATAGAAATTTTAGATATATCAATACTTACAAGTTCTGATAATCTAACACCACAGTTGAGAAACACCGTTATTATAGCTTCGTCTCTAATTTTATTTTGACCTTCAATGTTGTTTAATAATCTTTTTGCTTTTTCTAAATCTAAATAAACAGGAAGTCTAACATTAGATTTAGGAGATTCCAGCTTTAGAGTAGGATTATTTTCTACAACTTCAATTACACTATGTAGATATTTGAAATATGATTTAATAGAAGCAATTTTTCTTGATTTTGTTTTATTGTTAATTTTTCTATATCCATCTAAATATGAAATATAGGAGTGGAGGTCCTGAATTTTTAAATTTTTCAAAAAATCTTCAGAAGAGTCGGAGATTTCAATTTCATCAATATCTTCTAATTTAATTTTTTGAGAAGTAGCTGTGTAATATTTATAAAATAATCTAAGATCATAAAAATATTCCTTAATCGTATTTGGAGATTTTCCTTTTATGGATTTTAAATAATTTAAATAATTGGATAGAAGTGGAGGTGCATTAAAAAAGTTCATAAAATCGCTCCTTTTTTCAAGTTTTGTTTTGTCGCAAAATGTATATTTTGCGACAAAACCTATTGATTTATTTAATTCTAACACTTTTTAGGGCTATTATCAAGCTTTTTATGTGATTATATCAATAGCCTCCACTGAGACCTTTAAATCGAAAAATATAGAGATTTTTATATTTTTTAATGCAACTCTATGGAGATTATTATTTTCTTTCCTTAAAAGCGATTTAAAAGCTTGATATTTTTCTATATTTTATATTTTAAATTTTATAAACAAAAAGAACTTAATCTTTCTAGTTTTAAGATTAAGTTCTAGTATTTTTTAGTTATTTATACTTTTAAATGTATTTGGTCCTTTTCTGAAAAATTATATTTTTCTATAATCGGTTTAATTTTTTTCTCGATAAATTCTATAGTTTGATTTTTGCTTCTACCAATAAATTTTATTGGATCTAATAGTTTTTCTATTTCTTTTTTATTAATATTTAATTCTTTGCATGATGAAATTCTATCAATAAGATCATTCTCTTTACCTTTTTCTTTAACTTCCTTAGCAGCCTCCATTGATAAAACTCTAATTTCTTCATGAATCTCTTGTCTGTTTCCACCTTTTTTAACTAACTCCATTATGATATTTTCTGTTGCCATAAATGGAAGTTCATCATTTATATGTTTTTCTATAACTTTTTTATTTACAATTATACCTTGGAAAATATTTGTAGCTATATCCAACACTGCATCACATGCTAAAAAGCTCTCAGGGATGGTTAATCGTCTGTTAGCCGAGTCATCAAGTGTTCTTTCAAACCACTGTGTAGCTGCAGTATCTGATGTATTTGACGTAATATTCATTATATATCTAGATAAGGATGCAATTCTTTCGCTTCTCATAGGATTTCTTTTGTAAGCCATAGCCGAAGATCCTATTTGTTTTTTGCCAAAAGGTTCTTCTATTTCTTTCAAATTTTGAAGTAATCGAATGTCATTAGTCATTTTATGTAAACTTTGAGCTATTCCACTTAATTTAGAAAGTACTTTAAAGTCAACTTTTCTTGAATAAGTTTGACCTGTAACATCATATACTTCGTTAAATTCCATCTTTTTTGCTACTAAATTATCTAATTTTTTTACTTTTTCTTCATCATCGTCGAAAAGCTTCATATAACTTGCTTGAGTCCCAGTTGTGCCTTTTGCACCTCTAAGTTTTAGCTGGTTTATTTCATATTCTAAATCCAAGTAGTCGTAGTATATATCCTGCAACCACAAAGACCCTCTCTTTCCTACTGTAGTGAGTTGAGCAGGTTGAAAGTGAGTATATCCTAATGTTGGAGTATCGCTGTATTCTAATGAAAACTCCGATATGACTTTCATTAATTTAGCAAGTTTTTTCTTTATTAATAAAGATGCTTCTTTTAATAAAATAATATCCGTATTATCACCTACAAAGGCACTTGTTGCTCCTAAATGTATGATAGGCATGGCTTTTTTGCATTGTGTCCCGTAAGTATGAACATGTGCCATAACATCGTGTCTAAATTCTTTTTCTTTTTCAGCCGCAAGATCAAAATCGATATTAAATATATTTTCTTTTAGTTCTTTAATCTGTTCATCTGTGATGTCTAAACCTAATTCCTTCTGGGATTCTGCTAATGCTACCCATAATTTTCTCCAATTCGAGAATTTGTTTTCATCGGAAAATATATAGCTCATCTCATCACTTGCATATCTTACTATTAGTGGATTGTTGTATTTTTTCCTTTCTATTTTAATCACCTCTTAAAATAACAAAAGAAGTAAACTTAAGTTTACTTCTTTCATATTATTTATTTTGCATAACTAACTGATCTAGTTTCTCTTATTACGTTAACTTTAATCTGTCCTGGATATTCTAATTCAGCTTCTATTCTTTTTACAATATCTCTAGAAATCATAACCATACCGGAGTCATTAACTTTTTCAGGTATAACCATAATTCTAACTTCTCTACCTGCTTGAATTGCATAACATTTATCTACTCCTTCGAAAGAGTTTGCTATTTCTTCAAGTTTTTCTAGTCTCTTAATGTAAGATTCTAAAGTTTCTCTTCTAGCTCCAGGCCTAGCTGCAGAAATCGCATCTGCTGCCTGAACCAAAACAGCTTCTATAGTGTCAGGTTCAATATCATTATGATGTGCAGCTATAGCGTTTACTACATTTTTACTTTCTCTATATCTTTTAGCCATGTCTGCTCCTATAGTTACATGTGGTCCCTCTATTTCATGGTCCACGGCCTTACCTATATCATGAAGCAAACCTGCTCTTTTAGCTAATCTAACATCAGCTCCCAACTCAGCAGCCATTATACTACTTAAGTAAGCAACCTCTATTGAATGTTTAAGTACATTTTGTCCGTAGCTAGTTCTATATTTTAATCTACCTAACAGTTTAATTATCTCAGGATGTATACCGTTAACTCCTGTATCGAAGGCAGCTTTTTCTCCTTCTTCTTTTATCTCGATGTCTATTTCTTTTTTAGCTCTATCCACCATTTCTTCTATTCTTGCTGGATGAATTCTACCATCATTAATTAATTTTTCTAGGGCAATTCTTGCTATCTCTCTTCTAATTGGGTCGAACCCTGATATAACTACAGCTTCAGGTGTATCATCGATTATTAAATCGATTCCTGTCAAGGTCTCTAAAGCTCTAATATTTCTTCCTTCTCTTCCGATTATTCTACCTTTCATTTCATCATTTGGTAGATCTACTACAGATACTGTAGTTTCGGCAACGTGATCAGCTGCACATTTTTGAATTGCATAGCTAATAACTTCTCTAGCTTTTCTGTCTGCAGTGTCTTTGGCCTGTCTTTCAATTTCTTTGACCATTATCGCTGCTTCGTGTTCAACATCTTTCTTAATACCATCAAGAAGCATATTCTTTGCTTCTTCACTTGATAATCCGGATATCTTTTCTAATTCTACTCTCTGTCTTTCTTCAATCTCTTCGATTTGTTTTTCTCTTGTTTCAATTTGTTTTGTTCTTTTGTTTAGATTTTCTTCTCTTTGTTCGTTGAGTTCACTTTTCTTATCCAAAGTTTCTTCTTTTTTAAGAAGTCTTGTTTCTAATTTTTTAAGTTCATTTCTTCTTTCTTTGTTTTCTCTTTCGGCTTCGTTACGCATTTTGTGAATTTCGTCTTTAGCTTCAATAATAGCTTCTTTTTTCTTGGTCTCAGAATCTTTAATGCCTTCTTCTATTATTCGTCTTGCTTCTGCCTCAGCACTTTTTATTTTACTTTCAGCAACATATTTTCTAATAATAGTACCTAAAATCAAGCCAACTATTAAAGCAACTCCACCGACTAAAATATAATTAATCAAATTTTGTCACCTCCGAGTATTTACTTTTCAAGTTTCAAATATAATATATACAAACATATTAATCTAATTGACTGAAAACTATACTATTCATTTTATTATCTTTTGTTAACTGTGTCAAGATATATAAAAAAAGAAAGGTAATCCCTTTCTTTTATTTCTTTTCATCTTCTTTTTTATCGTTATTTTTAGGATTTTCTTTCTTTTTTTCTAAATTATAAGTTGCTCTAACCTTATTTTCAATTTCATCCATTATTTCTCTGTTTTCAAGTAAGAATTGTTTAGAATTTTCTCTTCCCTGTCCTAATCTGGTATCGCCATAAGAATACCAGGCTCCAGCTTTATCAACTATTCCAGCTTCAACTCCTACATCTAAAACACAACCTGTATTTGAAATACCTTCGCCATATATAATGTCAAATTCAGCCTTTTTGAATGGAGGAGCTACTTTATTTTTTGCAACTTTTACCCTTGTCCTATTTCCAACCATTACATCTTTATCTTTAAGAGTTTCAATTCTTCTAACATCTAATCTAACTGAAGCATAAAACTTCAATGCCCTTCCACCAGAAGTTGTTTCAGGGTTTCCAAACATTACTCCAACTTTTTCTCTTAACTGATTTATAAAAATTGCAGTTGTGTTAGATTTTTTTATTGCTCCGGATAACTTTCTCAATGCCTGGGACATAAGTCTAGCTTGAAGTCCTATGTGGGAATCTCCCATGTTGCCTTCTAATTCAGCTTTTGGTACTAATGCAGCAACTGAGTCGATTACAACTATATCTATTGCACCACTTCTAACTAATGCCTCTGCTATCTCTAAAGCCTGCTCTCCTGTATCCGGTTGTGATAAAATCAAATCATCTATTTTAACGCCTAATTTTTTAGCATATCCAGGATCTAAGGCATGCTCTGCATCTATAAAGGCTGCAATGCCTCCATTCGCCTGTGCTTCTGCTATTGCATGTAGGGCAACTGTAGTTTTACCTGAGGATTCCGGTCCGTATATTTCAACAACTCTACCTCTAGGTAATCCTCCAACACCTAATGCAATATCCAGAGTTAGGGCTCCTGTTGATATTGTTTCAATATTAAGCTTAGCGTTATCTCCTAATTTCATTATGGAACCTTTTCCGTACTGTCTTTCGATTTGGCTTATCGCCATGTCCAATGCTTTTTCTTTTTCCATAGTAACCACCTTTCATAATAGAACATCTGTTCTTTCAAGTATAGAACAAATATTCTTTTTTGTCAATTTTTTATTATAAATTTTTTGTTATCCCATAGGTATCTATATCCGGAATATACTGTTATAGCAGTTGTCAGACCCCATAATATGTAATATAAAATACTGTTGTATGTTAAAATTTGAGAGTATATAAATATTGTATATATTATGGTTATCATTTGTATAACTGTTTTAACTTTGCCATAAATATTTGCAGCAAGAACTATACCTTCTTTAGCGGCAATAGTTCTAAATCCTGTAATCATAAGTTCTCTTCCTATAACTATTATAACAATCCATGGGCTCAAAATATTTAAATACACAAAACATATTAAGGCTGAAATTACCAGCAACTTGTCTGCTAGAGGATCTAAGAATTTTCCTAAATTAGTGATTTGATTGTAATTTCTTGCTATATACCCATCTAAAGTATCAGTTAAGGCAGCTAATACAAAAATCACTAAAGAAATTTTATTAACAATGCTGCTACTAGATAGTAAGGTGAACATGAATATTGGTATCATAATAATTCTTAAAAAAGTTAATTTATTTGCCGTATTCATTTTCTACAACTCCTATAAGGTCGTATTCCATTGAATCAGTTATTATTACATCTATGAATTGACCAACTTCTAAATCTTTTTTACTCGTAACATAGACTACTCCATCAATTTCAGGAGAATCCATATAAGTTCTGCCAATATATGTCTCATCATCTACTATATCATCTATTAAAACTTTAAATTTCCTGTCTTCTAATTTACTGCAGAATTGTGTAGATATTGATTTTTGCATTTCTAATATAATATCTTTTCTTTTATTTTTTATTTCTCTTTCAAGTTGTCCATCCAAATTATATGCTGGAGTGTTTTCTTCTCTAGAATAAGGGAATACACCTAAACGTTCGATTTTATATTCTTCAACGAATTCTTTAAGTTGTTGAAAATCTTCCTCTGTTTCACCTGGAAATCCTACAATGAAGGTAGTTCTAATTACCGGATCCTTAATTTCTTGTCTAATTTTATTTATGAGATTTTCAATATTCTCTTTATTTGTTTTTCGGTTCATTCTCTTTAGTACTCTATCACTTATATGTTGAAGAGGAATATCAAAATAGTTTAGCACTTTTGGATTGTCTTTAATTTCTTTAATCAGTTCGTCATAAATACCTTCTGGATACATATAGTGAATTCTAATCCATTCAATTCCTTCCACTTCTTTTAGTTTATCAAGTAATATATGAAGTTGTTTTTTACCATATATGTCTGTACCGTATAAACTAGTGTCCTGAGCAATAAGAATTAGTTCCTTTAATCCATTTTTTGCCATTTCTTCAGCTTCTTTTATCAGGCTTTCAATATAACGACTTCTATAATTCCCTTTAATTTTAGGAATAATACAGTATGTACAGTTATTATCGCAGCCTTCAGAAATTTTCATGTAGCCAAAATGGGAGGTTTCAATATAATCTCTTTTTTCCTCTATAGCTCTATCAATATATGGGGATGTGACATGATTTTTAGTTAATGAAAAAATGTGTTTATCTATATCTTTAAAGCTAGTAGTTCCTAAGAATAAATCTATTTCAGGAATTTCCTTTTCAAGTTCTTTTTCATATCTTTGAGATAAGCATCCTGTTAAAATTATGTATTTTATAATGCCCTGTTTTTTTAAATTCGCTACGTCAAAAATAGTATCTATTGATTCTTCTTTTGCATCTTCAATAAAAGTACATGAATTTATAATTGCAACATCTGCATCGTAAAGATTATCAGTATATAATAAATTTTTACTTTTAAGCTTTTCACTTAAAAATTCAGAATCTACTACGTTTTTTGAGCATCCTAATGTTATTATATGAAATTTATTCATTTTACCTCCTACCTATATATTTCAAGGTTTTTAATTTCTTCTTCATTCATAATTATATTTCTAGCTTTGCTACCTACGTGACCTTCTACTATACCTAATTCTTCTAATTGATCAATAATTCTAGCAGCTCTTGCATATCCTACACTCAATTTACGCTGCATCAAAGATACAGAAGCCTGACCTTCATCAAGTATTACCTCCACTGCATCCTTTATATAATCGTCGTATTTATCATTTACAGGTTCTTTTTCTAATTCTATTTCTACTAAATTTTCTTCGTTTTCATTATTTTTAACAATACTGTTGTTTTCTTTTAAAAATTCTATAACTTTTTTTACATCATCATCACTTACAAAGGATCCTTGAACTCTAATAAA
The DNA here is from genome assembly GCA_033549325.1 of Bacillota bacterium. Classification (GTDB taxonomy): domain Bacteria; phylum Bacillota; class Clostridia; order Tissierellales; family Dethiosulfatibacteraceae; genus UBA8670. The sequence continues at coordinate 11,306 of JAWSUU010000020.1, forward strand.
TTTTGAATATCCTACTGGTGAATAAAGCATATCCCCTTTACCTAATAATTTTTCAGCTCCACTGGTATCCAAAATAGTTCTTGAGTCAACATAGGATGAAACTGCAAAAGCAATCCTTGTAGGAATGTTGGCCTTTATAGTACCTGTTATAACGTCGACAGACGGTCTTTGAGTAGCTATAACCAAATGTATGCCTGCTGCTCTGGCTAACTGAGCTAATCTCGTTATACTGTCTTCTACTTCTTTAGGTGATGCAGCCATAAGATCCGCAAGTTCGTCAATTACTATTAATATCTTTGGTAATTTATCATCTTTTTCTTTAATATTGTAAGAATCTATATCTCTCACACTTTTCTTTGCAAATAAATCATATCTGTTACTCATTTCTTGCACAGCCCAATTTAAAGCTTGAGCAGCTTTATTTACATCAGTAACAACGGGAACTAATAAATGAGGGATTCCGTTGTATATATTTAACTCAACAACCTTTGGGTCAATTAGTATCATTTTCAGTTCGTCAGGAGAGAGTTTAAATAATGTACTTAATATTAAAGAGTTTACACAAACACTTTTACCGGAACCTGTTGCACCGGCTATAAGCAAGTGGGGCATACTGGATATATCTGAAATAATGTTTTGTCCTGAAATATCTTTTCCTATTGCAAAAGGTATATCATAATAATTATCTTCATATTCATCTGATTCTAAAATTTCTTTTAAAGTGACATTTGACATGTTTCTATTTGGCACTTCAATTCCTATAGCTGCTTTACCGGGGATTGGTGCCTCTATTCTAAGATCGGACTTTGCTAAGCTTAACGCTATATCTTTAGAAAGATTAGTTATTTTACTTACCTTAACCCCTGGGGCTGGTTGCAATTCATACCTGGTTATTCTTGGTCCTCTATTTATTTGTATTAACTTACAATCTATACCAAAGTTTTTTAAAGTCTCTATTAATATCTCTGCACCTTCCATTATTTCTTTTTTTTCATCGCCTTTATTGTCGTTATTGATTGTAGTAAGTAGACTTGTTGGCGGAAGTTTGTATTTAGTATTCTTTGTTTTATCCATTTTAATAATAGGTTCTGTTTCAACTTTAACTTCCTGGTGTCTATTACTTTGTGTTTTTTTATTTTCTTTTTCCTTTTTATCTATAGATAAATTTAATACATCTCTTTTCTTATCAAGATTTTCTTTTGAAGATTCATTATAGTTTTTTATGGGGTAGTTTTCTTTTTTTCTTTCTTCTTTCTTAACTCTTTTTTTTGTTTTTTTAGGTTCATTTTTTGTAGTTTTTCTATTATTAGCTGCATTTGTCATTCCATTAAACATACTTTTAATAACTTTACCAACAAAAATAAAAAATTTCTTAATCATATTTAAAATGCTTTTTTTAGTTATAGAAATAATACTAATTAAAACTACTGTAATCAATATTACTATTGTACCCATTTGTCCAAATAACTTGGATATAGTGAAAGATAGCAGTCCTCCCAAAATACCACCACCATTAGTAAATATTAGATTGGTGTTTTCCCCCGTTGTTTCAATTATTTCTTTAAAATCATTAAAGTTATCTACTAAATTTGCCGGTAGTACTGATATTAGCCCTAAATAACTTAAAAAAATTATAAATAAAATTATGCTTTTATTCTTTCTTTCTTTGTTAACCATGCCCAGCAAGTAGAATCCACCAAGAACTATCATAATATAAGGTAGAGTAATAAAAGCACTTCCTGTCAAATTAATCAATATATGTTTAATATAATTTCCTACAACACCGGATTCATATTTTTGGCTTAAAAAAAGCATAATGCCTATAGATATAAAGATAATACCAATGATTTCAGATTTTATTTTTTCATTAGTTTTAAAATTATCTTTTTTTATTTTATTTTTTTTAGTTTTTTTTGTGTTCTTCTTTTTCGCCAATGTAAACCTCCAAACAAATATATATATATTAACTATTAAATTCAATTTAAAACACAGTAAAATTATATCACAAAACTTAATTGTATAAAACAAATCATAACATAAATAAAACCTATTTGATAATCAAATAGGTTATTTAATTCCTGTATGACCGAAACCTCCGGATCCTCTATCAGTTTCGTTTATTTCTTCGACTTCTATCAAGTCTGCTCTTTCAATTTTCTGAAATACCACTTGAGCAATTCTATCTCCTGGATTTATTTTAAAATTATCTTTGCTTAGATTAATTAAGATTACCTTGATTTCACCTCTATAATCACTATCGATAGTTCCGATACCATTAACTAAACTAATTCCGTGTTTTATTGCTAGTCCACTCCTTGCCCTAACTTGGGCCTCATATCCTACAGGTATTTCCATGAAAATTCCAGTAGGGACAAGTTTTCTTTCCAGAGGCTTCAGTTCAATTGGCTCTTCACTGCTGCATCTTAGATCTATTCCCGATGAACCCTCTGTCTTATATTCAGGCGTTGTAAAATTATTCTTTTTTAAAATTTTTACTTTCATAAACCTCTCCTAAAAATTATTTATAATGTCATCAATATATTTATGTTTTTCAAGATTTCCTATATAAGCAATATTATATTTTTTAGAATCAAATATGTAATTTATTGAGTTCATAACATCTTCGTATTCTACATTTTCTATTTTGTCAATTATGCTTTCAGGGGTTATTGTTTCATTGTAAAGTAATTCTCTTCTTCCAAGGATTGTCATTCTGCTAGATGTATTTTCAAGACTAAGGATATAATTACCTTTCATTTGAGATTTAGCTCTGTCAAACTCGTGTTTTCTTATATCTCCACTTTTTATTTTTTCAATTTCACTTTTTATAAGACTTGTTGATTTTTCTACTGAGTCGGTATTTATGGCTGAGTATATGCCAAATAAACCCGTCTCTTTATAGCATGAGTTAAAAGAATATATCGAATATACCAGTCCTTGCTTCTCCCTAATATTTTGAAAAAGTCTCGAACTCATGCTTCCACCTAAAATATTATTTAAAATATTTAAAGTATAGTAATTCTTGTTATCTCTTTCAAATCCTTCAGTTCCTAAACAAAAATGCAATTGTTCTATATCTTTATTAATACCTTTTATTTTTCTTGAAAATTCGTACTTGATATTTCTGTCCTTAAAGCTGTTGTTGCTTGAGAAATCACTAAAATACTTTTTAACAGTTTTTTCAACTACATTGGGTTCTACATTACCTACTATTGATATAACAGTGTTTGGCCCAGTATATCTTTTATCCATATAGTTTAGTATAACATTTCTGTCTATGTTTTTTAGCGTTTCTTTTACTCCTAATATAGGCATAGACAACGGTTTTTTTTCAAATGCAATCTTAGATAGAAGGTCATGTGCATATTCTTCTGGAGAATCATCATACATCTTTATTTCTTCTTCGATAACCTTTTTTTCTTTAGCAATTGAATCTTCGGATATTGTTGAGTTAAAAATCATATCTGACAGTATATCCATTGAAACATCAAATTTTTCAGCAGTTACTTTAGAATAAAAACATGTAGATTCCTTGCTGGTAAAAGCATTGATTTGACCACCGATACTATCTATTTCTTCTGCTATTTGACTTGCTGATCTGTTTTTTGTGCCTTTAAACATCATATGCTCTATGAAATGGGAAACTCCATTATTTTCATTATCTTCATAGGTAGAGCCAGCACCTATCCATAATCCTATAGATACCGACTTTACATAATCAATTTTTTCAAAAACAACTCTTAATCCGTTATCCAGCTTAAAACTATGAATCATATTTGCCTCCTAGTTTAAGTGAATTATTCATTATTATCTTCTTTTGATTTTTCCTTTTCTTCTATTGCAGCTTGTCTTGAAAGGCTAATTCTACCTTGATCATCTATACCAATAACTTTAACTAATACATCATCGCCTTCACTAAGAACATCCTCAACTTTTTTAATTCTTTTATCTGATATCTTAGAGATATGCAGTAGTCCATCCTTTCCATCTGTTACTTCAACAAAAGCTCCAAATGGTTTTATCCTTACTACCTTACCTAAGTAAATATCTCCAATTTCAACGTCTTTAATTATTCTTTCAATCATACCTTTAGCTTTTTCGCCATTAGCTTGATTTTCTGCTGCTATAATTACTGTACCGTCATCTTCTATGTCAATTTTTACATTAGCTTCATCTATTATTTTATTAATAGTCTTTCCACCGGAACCGATAACATCCTTTATTTTACCAGGATCAATTTGCATTCTAATAAGTTTTGGTGCATAACTGGATAATTCTTCTCTAGGTTTATCTATACAAGCATTCATTTTATCTAATATAAATAAACGTCCAACTCTTGCTTGTTCTAATGCTTCTTTAAGTATAGATTTATTAATTCCATCAATTTTAATATCCATTTGAACTGCAGTTATTCCATCCTTTGTACCAGCTACTTTAAAGTCCATGTCCCCTAGAAAATCTTCCAGCCCTTGTATATCAGTAAGAACTTTAACATTTTCTCCTTCTTTCATAAGTCCCATAGCAATACCTGCTACAGGTTTTTTGATAGGCACTCCTGCATCCATCAAGGACATAGAACTACCACAAACACTAGCTTGCGAAGTTGAACCGTTAGAACTAAGAACTTCTGAAACTAATCTTATTGTATAAGGAAATTCTTCTTTTGACGGAATCATTGGTTTAAGAGCTTTTTCAGCTAAGGCTCCGTGACCGATTTCTCTTCGTCCAGGACCTCTCATAGGTCCAGTTTCACCTACACTAAAGTTAGGGAAATTATAATGATGCATATATCTTTTATTTTCTTCATCAGTAATACCATCAATTATTTGTTCGTCTCTTGTAACCCCCAGCGTTGCTATAGTCATTACTTGAGTTTTTCCTCTTGTGAAAAGTCCTGATCCATGAGCTCTAGGTAACAGATTTGTTTCACAGGTTATTTTTCGTATTTCATCTGTTTTTCTATTGTCCGGTCTTATACTTTTTTCTAAAATATTTTTTCTGACAAATTCTTTTTTCATTGAATATATACTATCTTCAATGTCTTTGCCATTATCAGGGTATTTTTCTAGATATTTTTCAGTTATTTCTTCTTCTACTTCACTAAATTTTTCACTTCTTTCGTCAGAATCTTCAATTTCGTTGGCTTCAGAATATTTATTTGAATATTCTTCTACTATTTCTTGTTTTATATCTTCGTCTGGTAGAAAATATTCTAATTCGATTTTTTCTTTACCTATTTCTTCCCTTATATCCTTAATAAATCTACATATATTTTTAATTTCTTCGTGAGCAAATAAAATTCCATCCAGCATGACATCTTCACTTACTTCTTCTCCACCAGCTTCTACCATCATTACAGCTTCTTCAGTACCTGCAACAGTTAAGTCTAAAGATGATTGCTCTTTTTGTTCTACTGTAGGATTTATTATGTATTGTCCATCAACATAACCAACTGAAACTGATCCTGTAGGACCATTAAAAGGTATGTCGGATACAGTTAAAGCTAAAGATGAACCTATCATTCCTGCTATTTCAGGTGAAAAGTCCTGTTCTACTGATAAAACAGTTACAATAATTTGAACATCATTTCTTATTCCATCATTAAATAGTGGTCTTAAAGGTCTATCAATAAGTCTGCATGTTAAAATTGCTTTTTCACTAGGACGACCTTCTCTTTTAATAAATCCTCCCGGTATTTTCCCTACAGAATAAAGCTTTTCTTCGTAATCAACACTTAACGGGAAGAAGTTTAATCCTTCCTTTGGTTTGCTTGACATTGTAGCCGTAACAAGCACCATAGTATCTCCGTATTTCACTAAACAAGATCCATTAGCTTGTTCTGCTAATTTCCCAAATGTTACTTCTAGCTCTTTACCAGCTAGATCGTATTTAAAAATTTTTTCCATGTTTTCCTCCTCTTTTATAAACAAGAGAGCGGTCTAAGCCGCTCTATTTATCTTCTCAATCCAAGTTTTTCAATTAATGTCCTGTATCTTTCGATATCTTTGTTTTTTAAGTACTTCAATAGACCTCTTCTTTTTCCTACCATTCTCAGCAAGCCTCTTCTTGAGTGATGATCTTTTTTGTTTTCCTTAAGATGTTCAGTTAAGCTATTTATTCTATAAGTTAGTATAGCTATCTGTACTTCCGGTGAACCTGTATCACCTTCATTGATTTTGTACTCATTAATAATTTCTGATTTTTTTTCTTTTGCTAAAGTCATTTTATTACCTCCATTTATTTATTCACCATTCACTTTGCAAATCGTTGAGGATTCGATAAACATAGCAAATGCTAAAATTACTATTGTATTTTAACACATTTAATTTTTTTTGTAAACTTAGTTCTTAAAGATTATTTCCCCATTATCAAACCTATCATTAAAGCAAAAACAAATCTCTCCATTTTCATATTCTATCCTTACATAATTATCTTCTTGAATTCTATAGGTTCCGACTTTTGGATAAGCAAAATCACCTTTCTTTATTAATATTTCTTTTTCTTTTCTATGTAATATTTCATGCTCTTTTAGAAAAATCGTATAGTTGTTAATTAGTAGTTTGTTTGCTTTATCAATTTTTCCATTCTCTATTAACTTTCTTATGGAGGTACTGCTGACATCTTTATTTCTATAAAGAACTTCGTCAATAATTTTCACTCCAAATTTATACTTTTCTCCTAAGGTCCTTAATAAATTTATGTCGCCTTTTGCTTTGTATCCAAAGTGGAAATTATACCCAGCAACTATATGATCTATTTTATAAGTATCTATCAAAATTTTTTTTACAAAATCTTCCGGTTCCATATTAGATATCTCTTTTGTTAATACAACACTTATTATTCCATCAATATTATAGTAGTTTAGCATTTTCTTCTTTCCTACATCACCGTAAATTTTTCTTGCTTTTTTATCAAAATTTTTAAAAAAATTATCATTATATTCAAAGGTTATAATATACTTAGGAATATTTTTTTTATTTCCTATGTCTATACATTTTTTGATAATTTTATCATGTCCTATATGTACACCATCAAAATTACCAATAGCTGCCACAATTTTTTCATTCATATTTATCACCTAACATAGTTGTTTTTTTAATTTTATCTGTATTCCTCTATATTCTCCCAAACCTAAAAGTTTTTCTTCTGAAAAAATATAAAAAGGATATTCATAATCTTGATATTTTATTGGTATATCTATATACACACCGTTTTTTATTTTTTCAGCATCATTTTTAGATATCGGAATAATCTTTAATTTCAAAGCATCTTCTATGGGTATAATGCAAGAATCTAATTCATTATTATATGTCTTATACTCAAGTTCTTCTAAGGTAAAGCTTTCTTCTATTCTTAATCCTTTAGATTCCGTCCTGATTAATTTGCCCATAGTTCCATAAGTACCTAATAATCCACCAATATCATTACACAGAACTCTCATATAGGTTCCTTTAGATACTTCTGCTTGGAAATATATTTTATTATCTTCAAAATTTTTTAATTGTATGTTTAAAATATTAATTTTTCTTTCTTTAATATTTACTTCCTGGTTCTTTCGAGCATATTCATATAATTTTTTACCATTATGTCTAACTGCCGAATACATTGGAGGCTTTTGTTTATTAATATTTTTAGCCTCATTTATCACTTTTTTAATATCTTTTTCTTTAATATTTAAATTTTCATCTCTTGCAATAACTTCACCGTACATATCTAAGGTATCTGTTAATAAACCTAAAATACACTCGCATATGTACTTTTTATTTCCCATCATTAAAAAGCTTGAAATTCGAGTAGCTTTTCCTATACAAATAGGTAGTACTCCAGATACATCAGGATCTAAAGTACCTGTATGACCTACTTTTTTCTGCCCTGTAAGTTTTCTTATTTTATTTACTACGTCATGGGATGTCATTCCAGTAGGTTTAAGTACATTTATAACTCCATTATAATGCATTTTTTTCAACTTCCTCAATTATCTTACGCTTTAGATTAGAATATTCGACGTTTTCGATTTTAAATCCAGCTGCATTTTTATGTCCACCACCGCCAAAAACTTCACATATCTTTGAGATATCAGAATTTCCTATAGATCTCATGCTTATTTTATAGGTATTCTTGCCTAGCTCTTTTATAAGTATTGAAATTTCTACATTTTCAATGTCTCTTAATCTTTCAACTAATCCATCTATATCTTTTAAGCTTAAATTATAGTTTTTTAAAGTTTTTTGACATAAACATGATAATGCTACTCTATCTTCGTAGTAAAATTCTGTTGAATTGAATACATCAGACTTTAATTTGAAAATATTTTTGGGTTCGCTGCTGTATAAATTTTTTACTATTTCGTTTTTATTTATATTCATTCTTAATAGTTTACCAACATTTTCAAAGGTATTATATCCTGCATTATCATATATAAATTTCCCAGTATCAGTGATAATAGATATGAAGATATTTTCAGCTGCGACAACATTTATTTCATAGTTTAATTGGTTAAACACATCAAATATTATTTCGCCAGTAGAACTATAGTCAGGTTCTATTATGTTTAAGTCACAAAATCCGTCATTCGTTTTATGATGATCTATACAGACAGTTTTTATAGAATTATTAAAAATTTCATAGTTTTCGCCTAATCTTTCTTTGTCTGAAGAGTCAAGAGCAAAAAATAAATCATATTTGAAATCCTCAATATAAACAGTGCTTTTTTCCACATCTTTTATAAATTTATAATTGAAAGGTATCTCACCATTAATATAAAAATCTACATCTTTATTTTTATCTTTTAGTATTTCTCTTAACGCCATAATAGACCCAATGCTATCTCCGTCAGGATCGGCATGGGCCATTATCGCAATTTTATTTGAATTTTTAACAAAACTATCTAATTTTTTTAGATTTTCTTTGTTAATCATCTTGTACCTCGGATTTTTTTATTTCATTTAATAACTTATTGATCCTTACACCGTTTTCAATGGTTTCATCCACATAGAATTTTAATTCTGGTGAAGTTCTAGTTTTTAAAACCTTGCTTAATTCTGTTCTCAAAAAACCTTTAGCTTTATTTAAAATATCTATGTATTGGTTTCTTTTATCCAAACTTTCAATTGATGATATATAAACTTTAGCAAACTTCATATCCTCTGTGACTTCAACATGAGATATTGTTAAATGTTCACTTATTCTTGGATCACTTAACTTCTTCTTAATTATTAAACTAAGGTCTCTTTTTATTTCCTCGGTTATTCTATAAAGTCTCTTTTTTTTCATTTTGACACCTACTTTTCTACTTCTTTTTTACTTCTTGAATTACAAAGGCTTCTATAACGTCACCTTTTTTTACATCGTTGTAATTATGAATGCCTAAACCACCTTCATATCCAGTGTTTACTTCTTTTACGTCATCTTTAAATCTTTTTAATGAAGAAATTTCGCCTTCATGTACAACAACACTGTCTCTCAATAATCTTATTTGTGCATTTCTTTTTATACTTCCCTGCTGAACATATATACCTGCAACTGTTCCAGCATTAGGTACTTTAAATATATCTCTTACAACAGCTCTTCCAAGCATTACCTCTTCAAATTCAGGTTCTAGCATACCTGTTACAGCTGCTTCTATATCTTCTATAGCATTGTATATAATTCTGTAGGTTTTAATTTCAACTTCTTCAGCTTTTGATAACTCTATTGCCTGATTAGTAGGTCTTACATTGAATCCTATAATGATAGCATTCGATGCTGAAGCAAGCATAACGTCATTTTCGTTAATACCTCCAACTCCGCTGTGTATTACATTTACTTTTACTTCTTCGATGCTTAGTTTCTCTAAGGATTGTTTAACTGCTTCAATAGAACCTCTAACATCTGCTTTTATTACTATATTTAAATCTTTAACTTCTCCATCCTTTATTTGGTCAAATAAATCTTCAAGAGAAACTTTTCCTTTTCGTTTATTTGCATCTTCTTTTACTTTGTCTTGTTTTATACTGGCTAAATCTTTGGCTAATTTTTCATCTTCAACAACATATAAGATTTCTCCAGCTTCAGGGACATCTGATAAACCTGTAATTTCTACTGGATAAGATGGTCCAGCTTGTTCTATTCTTTCACCTTTATGGCCTACCATAGTTCTAATCTTACCGTAAGCAACTCCTACTAACACAAAGTCTCCCTTATGTAAAGTCCCCTTCTTTATTAATACTGTGGACACCGGGCCTCTACCTTTATCTAGCTTTGCATCGATTATAACTCCAACTGCATTTCTATCTGGGTTTGCTTTAATTTCCTGTATATCTGCTACTAATAAAATCATTTCCAGCAGCTCTTTAATTCCTATTTTCTTTAAAGCAGATACTTCCACACATATAGTGTCTCCACCCCACTCTTCCGGTACTAATGCATGTTCCGTTAGTTCTTGTTTAACTCTATCCGGATTAGCATTACTTTTGTCTATTTTATTTATAGCAACAATAATAGGAACACCTGCCGCTTTAGCATGGTTTATGGCTTCTTCAGTTTGAGGCATTATTCCATCATCAGCTGCTACTACAAGAATTGCTATATCTGTAACTTGAGCTCCTCTTGATCTCATTTCCGTAAAAGCTTCATGTCCTGGTGTATCTATAAATGTCATTTTTCTACCATCTTTTTCAATAACGGAAGCTCCAATATGTTGAGTTATTCCTCCTGCTTCTTGATCAGCTGTATGAGTATCTCTAATAGCATCAAGTAAAGAAGTTTTTCCGTGGTCAACATGACCCATAACAGTAATAATAGGCGGTCTTAACTTTAAGTCTTCTTTATCGTCTTCGAAGTCTAGTTCTTCTAACATTTTTTGGAATTGATTTTCTTCTTCTTTTTTTGTAATTGTAAAATCAAATTCTTCAGCTAAAATTACTGCTGTATCAAAATCAATTTCTTCATTTATAGTAGCCATCACTCCATAAGACATTAATTTTTTTATTATCTCATTTGAGTTTACTTTAAATAACTCTGAAATTTCTTTTACACTTATAGTTTCACCTATTTCAAATTCTGTAACTTCCTCTTCATCTTCTTTACCCTTATAATCGCCTTTTTTACCCTTAGTTTTTTTGCTTAAATCTCTTTTTGGTCTTTTAGGCTTAGGCTCAGTTCTTTGTTGAGTAGGTTTATTTTTTCTCTTGGTTTTCTCTTTTTTAACTTCTTCTTTTTTTTCTTCCGATTCTTTTCCTTTTATGTAGTATTTCTGTATTTTTGCAGCTTGTAATTCACTTACAGAACTCATATGACTTTTTAAACCCTGTATTTCGAATTCGTCTCTTGCTACTTTTATAATTTCTTTACTTGATACGTTTAGTATCTTTGATAATTCGTATATCCTCATAGGACACCTCCTGATTTATTAAGTCGATTATGTAATTTGTCATGTTTTCATCTTTGATGCCTAAAACACCGACTAGATTTTTTCCTAATAATTCACCTAATTCTTCTTTTGTTTTATATTGGATGTAATATATATTTTTATCACCAATAAAATTTTCGAGTTTTTCCTTTATTTTTGCAGAAATATCACTAGCTACAACAACTAAATAAACTCTGTTGTTGTGAATATCAGCTTTTGTAATCTTATATCCTAAAGAAATATTTCCACTTTTTACAGCAAATCCAATCATATTATCTATTTTATTCATCTTCACTAAGTTCCTGTTTTATTTTTTCGTACATATCTTGTGGGATTTGTGATTTAAAAGTTTTTTCAAATTTTCTATTTTTATATGCCATTTCAAAACATTTTAAATTATTACATATATAAGCTCCACGACCATTAGCTTTTCCAGTTTTATCTAAGGATATTTCACCCTCTTTATTTTTTACTACTCTAATTAATTCTTTTTTAGGGAATCTTTCTTCACATCCCAGACATTTTCTTAAAGGTATTTTTTTATTTTTCATAAAAAGATTTACTC
>JAWSUU010000021.1:0-23202 GCA_033549325.1 Bacillota bacterium
GTCAGAATTAATAAAGAATTAAATGTGGGTAAAAGTGTACTTAAATACATTATAGCAGAAAGATCTATTAAAAGTTTTGTATATTATTTAGAAAAACACAGCTATATATATAGCTGTGTAAAAAATTATAACATATATTATAAAAAATTAAGAGACTTCGAAAATATGAAATAAAGAGAATAGAGAATAACTACCCTTTAATGAGCAATTACCTCAGTCCAAGCATCGTCATACAATTTTAAATTATCTCCTAGATCTCTAAACATTTCAGCTTTATTAATATTTTCTTGAGAGGGACTGAAAGCTGGATTGTCGTATAAAAATTCTTCGACTTCTTTTCCGGCTTCAGTATGGACAGTAGAATACCATACATAATCAATATTTCTTAAAGTATTTTCTTTTGAAGTTACAAAATCAATAAATTTTTCTGCTAATTCTTTGTTATCTGCACCTTTTGGAATACATGCAGCATCAATCCATATATTTGAACCTTCTTTTGGAATATAATAGTTTAGCTTTTCATTTTCTCCCATTGCTGCAACAGCTTCTCCAGACCAAATCAAGGAAATAGCTGCTTCATCAGCAATCATCATATCCAAAGCCTCATCTACTATATATGCCATAACAAGAGGTTTTTGCTCTATTAGTAAATTTTTTGCATCTTCTATTTCAGATTCATCAGTTGTATTAAGGGAATATCCTAATTTTTTTAATGCAGCTGCAAGAGAATCTCTTTGACTATCCATCATTAGAATTTGTCCGGAGTAATTTTCTTCCCATAAAAGATCCCAAGAATCAGGATTTCCTTCAACTATTTCAGTATTATAAACAATACCTAAAGTTCCCCAAAAATATGGTACAGAATACTCGTTGCTCGGATCGTAAGGTTGGTTTTTGAAATTTTCGTCTATATACTGATAGTTTGGTATATTATCGAAGTTGATTTTTTCAAGCATGTCTTCAGAAATCATTCTTTCAATCATATACTCGCCGGTGATTATTAAATCATAATCTGTTCCTCCAGCTTTAACTTTTGTATACATATCTTCAGGAGTAGGATATTCTTCATAATTAATTTTAACTCCAAATTCCTCTTCAAATTCTACAAGCAATTCTTCATCTATATACTGTCCGTAGTTAAATATGTCTAGTGTGTCATCTTGAGAGCTGTTGCATCCGGATAAAACCAATGCAGCTAGCATTGATATTAGTATTAAGTATTTTTTCATTTTTTCCTCCATTATTCCTTAACTTGTAAGGTTGTTCTTTTATTTATAATTAATAGTAATCCTAAAACTACTACTAACATCAGGGATGATAAAGCATTAATAGTTGGTGAAATACCTCTTCGAGCCATAGAATAAATTTCTATGGATAGGTTTGTGACTCCTGAGCCTGTAGTAAAAAAACTGATAACAAAATCATCTATAGATAAAGTGAATGCTATTAGAAATCCAGTTATAATCCCGGGCTTAATTTGAGGAATTATAATTTTTCTCAAAGAGTAAAAAGGTGTAGCTCCTAAATCCAATGCTGCTTCAGTGATATTGTTGTCCAGTTGCTTTAATTTCGGTAGCACTGATAAAATTACATAAGGAATATCAAAAGTTATGTGAGCTAACAACATAGTATTGAATCCCAATTTAATATTTGCCGATAAGAATAAAATCATTAGTGCAATTCCTGTAACAATATCAGGATTAATTATAGGTAGATAATTTATATTTAAAAAAAGATTCATTCTATTAATTTTCATATTATATATACCAATTGCAGAAATAGTACCTACTACAGTTGAAATTACTGCTGCAATTATAGCTATGGTTATTGTGTAGTATAAAGCGGTTTTTATGTCTCTATCCTTAAAAAGTTCAATATACCATTTAAAGGTAAATCCACCCCATGTACCTCTAGATTTTGAGTCGTTAAAGGAATAAACAACTAAAACAGCAATAGGTGCATAAAGAAAAATAAATATTAAGGATAAATATAATTTAGATATTGTATTTTTCATATACTAACCCCGCTTTCCTTGTCTATTTTCAGTACATTCAGTATTTTAATAGATATAAAAATTATTATTAGTATAATCATAGATAAAGCTGCTCCAAAGTTCCAATCTCTTGTTACCAAGAAAAGCTTTTCGATAAGATTACCAATCAAAACATTTTTTCCTCCACCTAATAATCTTGGAATTACGAAGGTACTTACAGCCGGCATAAAAACCATTACTATACCGGAAATAACTCCCGGTAAACTTAGAGGAAATATTACCTTTCTAAAAATCGTAAAACCATCAGCACCTAAATCATCTGCAGCTTCTATTAAGCTTCTATCCATTTTATTTAAAGCTGTATAAATTGGAAAAACCATAAATGGTAAAAAATTGTAAACCATACCTAAGATTACAGCATTGTTGTTATACAAAAGATTAACAGTAGGTAGATTTAAAAAACTTAAAAAGCTGTTTATCAAACCTGTATTACCCAGTATAGTCATCCAAGCATAAGTTCTTAGAAGCATATTCATCCACATAGGCAATATGAAAAGCAGTATTAAAAGCCCTTTATTTTTTTCATTTATTCTTGTAAGTAAATAAGCTACAGGATATCCTACAAACAAACAAATTATAGTTGATAGAGCAGCAATGCTTATTGATCTTATTAACACATTTATATATATAGGATTGAAAAATTTAGCAAAGTTTTCAAAGGTAAAAGTAATCGTCTTTATATCATTTGGATTTCTTAATGTTATACTGTATAAAAAAATTAAGAGTAGAGGAAATAATATAAATACCACCATCCAGATGGAGTATGGATAAGCTAAGTATTTGCTTTTGCTATTCATATCACATCTCCCTCATTACATGAATATCATCAGGATTAAAATCTAAGCCTACAGTATTACCTACTTTATTTGTTTTTGTACTCTGTATTAGAAATTCAAAGTTTTTTGAAAGAACTACAATTTCATAGTGTACTCCTTTAAATACTACTGATTTAATCTCTCCATTGATTAACCCTGTGTCTTTTTTTACTATATCAATATCTTCTGGCCTGATTACAATATTAACTCTTTCCATTTTCTTGAATCCATAATCAACACATTCAAAAACTTTACCTAAAAAATTCACCTGATAATCATCTTTCATAATCCCTGAAATAATATTGCTCTCTCCTATAAAGTCAGCAACAAAGGAATTAACTGGCTCATTGTAAATATTTATAGGTGAACCAATTTGCTGGATGTTTCCAGATTTCATCACTATAATTCTATCAGACATAGTTAATGCTTCTTCTTGATCATGGGTTACATATATAAAAGTAATACCTAAGGTTTTTTGTATGTTTTTTAATTCAACTTGCATATCTTTTCTTAATTTTAAATCTAGAGCCCCTAAAGGTTCATCCAAAAGAAGTACTTTAGGTTCGTTAACTAGTGCTCTGGCAATGGCTATTCTTTGCTGCTGTCCTCCAGAAAGAGAATCTATTTCTCTTTTCTCGAATTTTTCCAGTCCAACTAACTTAAGAATTCTTTTTACCTTCTTTTCAATTATTTTAGTATTAAGTTTTTTGATTTTTAAACCAAAAGCTATATTTTCAAATACATTCATATGTGGGAATAAAGCATAATTTTGAAAAACAGTATTTATCTGTCTTTTGTAAGGAGGAATGTCGTTTATATTCTCTCCTTCAAAGGAAACAGATCCTTCATTTGCTTTTTCAAAACCTCCTATGATTCTTAAAGTTGTAGTTTTACCACATCCGCTTGGTCCAAGCAATGTAACAAATTCATTTTTATATACATTAAAACTGACTTCGTTTAATACTTTTATATCGTTGTATTTTTTTACAATGTTATTTAATTCTATTATCGATTCCTTCATTTATGCCTCCTAAAAATATGGTGGAGAGCTTATCCATATAACTTCTGCATCATATTTTCCATTGTTTTCAATGTAATGATCCTTATTGCAAGGATAATAAAAACTCTGTCCTTTCTTCAACTTGTATTTTTTGCCGTCGTAATTTAAAGTTATGATTCCTTTTAATACATATCCAAATTCTTCTCCATTATGAGGACTATCGATTTTGGTTTTTCCACCTGATTTTAGTTCCAATAAAATTGGCTCCATAGAATATTTTTGAGAATTTGATATTAACCAATTTATCTTAGTATCGTCGTCGAAATTTTTTACAAAGTAATCTTCTTCAGTATAAACAATCTTGTCGTTTTCTTCCTTGCTAAAAAAATTGTTTAAATCAGTTCCTAAACAATCCAATATATCAATTAATGTTGATATTGATGGTGAAGTTAAATTTCTTTCTATTTGAGAAATATAACCCTTTGTTAACTCACATCTGTCAGCAAGCTCTTCCTGGGTTAATCCGTTCTTAAATCTTAAATCTTTTATATTTTTTCCAATATCCATAAGGGACCCCTTTTTTAAACATAAAGTTTATAAATACTAAACAAGCAATGCTATTATACCTATAGTTTTTAACCTTGTCAATTAAAAATTGAATTTAATTTCAAAATAATATAGAATTAATTAACAAATATAAGTTGGTGATTTAGTTGAAAAAAATTTTGGTAATTGAAGATGAAGAAAAAGTATTGAATATTGTGAAAAACTATTTAGAAAAAGAAGGTTTTGAACCGATTGTGTCCTTAAGAGGAGAAGAAGGATTGGATAAGTTTTATGAATATAGTCCGGATTTAGTGGTTTTAGATCTTATGCTTCCAGATTTAAGTGGTGAAGAAATATGTAGAGAAATAAAGAAAGAAAGCGATGTTCCGGTTGTTATGCTTACAGCTAAAAGTTCTGTTGATGAAAGAATAGAAGGATTATCTTTAGGTGCAGATGATTATTTAATTAAACCTTTTAGTCCTAGAGAACTTATGATGAGAATAAAGGTGATTTTAAAGAGGTATGGAAGCAATAAAAGTTTAGAAGATATCTTATCATATAATAATAAAGATTTGGTCATAAATAAAAAAGCTAAAATTGTATATAAGAAGCAAAAGGAAGTAAATTTGACAGCAGCAGAATACAAACTTCTTACTTATATGGCAGAAAATGAAAATATAAATTTATCTAGAGAAATAATTATTCAGAAAGTTTTTGGTATTGAATTTGATGGCTACGATAGAACAATTGATACCCATATAAAAAATATTAGAAAGAAAATAGAAGATGATCCTAAAAATCCTAAATATGTAATAACTGTTTTTGGATTAGGATACAAATTCGAAGGAGATTTTTAATAAATGAAATTAAGTAAAAAAATGTTTATATATTTTTCTGCATTAGCATTAATTTTAATTTTACTTTTCTTTACTACATCTAGATATATTTTTAATGCTTCTTTTGAAAACTATAAACTAAATACAGTAGAAAATGAAGATAGAGAATATATAAACTTGATAGAAGAATTATATCAAGAAAATAACGGTATAATTAGAAATGAAGATATAAGATTAATACAAAGTTCTATAAAAGATAGAGTAGAATTAAAATTTTTAGACAATCAAGGAAGCCTAATATGGGAAATGAATATGAAAATGCCTGGAGGAAATATGGGTATGGGTCAAGGGAGAGGCCAAGCTGACAATATAACCTATAATAATTATGAAATAAGTGTTGATGGTGTGAATTATGGAACTCTTCAAATAGGAAGATTAGGAAGATATAATCTTTCAGAAGAAGATATAAATTTCCAAGATGATTTAAACAACGGGATATTTATTATCACACTGATTGCTGTATTTATAACTATATTAATCAGTTTTCTTTTCTCAAAACAAATATCAAAACCAATTTTAAAAATTAAGGAATCAGCTGAAAAAATTAGAGATAAAAAACAAGACTGGGAATTAAAAGAAAAAACTAATACCTATGAACTTGATGAACTTTTAAAAACCATTAACTCCTTAGGAAAGACACTTGAAGCTCAAGAAAATTTGAGAATTAGATTAACTTCGGACGTATCTCATGAACTGAGAACTCCATTAAATGTTATGCAAAATCAAATTGAAGCTATGCAGGATGGAATAATAGATATAAATGAAGAGAAACTTGAGGAAGTTAGACAGGAAGTACTAAGACTTTCAAATTTAGCTAAGGATTTAGAAAACCTAACAGATATTTCAAATTACAACTTAGAACTAAATCTAACAGAAACTGATATAGCAGAGTTTGTTAAAGGAGAGCTAATTAGTTTTAGAGATTCATATAACAAAGAGGGGATAACAGTAGATTTTATTAATAAATTTGAAAGAAAGATAATCTTAAAAATAGATAAAAACAAGTTCAAGCAGGTGCTTTTAAACTTATTTTCAAATGCTGAAAAGTACAGTAAAGACAATGTATATATAAGAGTTGTTGTAGAGGATATTATGGATAATATAGTATTAAAAGTAATCGATAGAGGGATAGGGATATCCGAACTATCAAAAGATTTTATATTTGAAAGATTTTATAGAGAAGAAAAATCTAGAAACAGAGAGACTGGAGGAGCAGGATTAGGTCTTTCAATAGTCAAAGGCATTGTGGAAGCACATAGGGGCGAGATATATTTAAACAGGAATAATAAAAAAGAAACGGAATTCGTAATAAAACTGCCAAAGACTCCACAGTTGAAATAACAAGGTTTTTTTGATATAATTCTCTAAGTTTGGAATGATCAAAATGAACAAGAAAATAATAAATATTATAATTATAATAATACTTAGCATAGTGACTATTAATATTTTACTAGGAGCTTATACTCCGGAAAATTTTAACAAGTTAAAAAACAATCTGGATAAGTATTTTATTATACTTGCTTTATTATCTATGACGTTAAACTGGATAAGTGAAGGTATTATTATGATTTTTTTTGCTAATGCAGTAGATATGAATATGAGTTTTTTAAAAGCAATGAAATACTGCTTAATAGGTAGATATTATAACTTGATAACCCCATTTTACTCTGGCGGACAACCAGCCCAAGCATATTTAATGACAAGTGAAGGTTATGATATCAGTAAAACTACCTCGCTACTTTTTTATAAATTTATAGTTTATCAGGTTGTATTAGGCATATATTCTTTGTTTATGATTTTAATAAATATAAGATTAATTCTTGGAAAGCTTAAAACAGCTATACCATTAGTAACCATAGGCTTGATTTTAAATATAGGTCTCATCATTCTAATATCAGTACTATTTCTTAATAAAAATATTTTTGAAAAAATGATATTTTGGGGTATTAGAATAGCATATAGATTAAAGTTAGTAAAAGATTTAGAAAGTGTAAATAAAAAAGCTTTAGACTATTTTGGAAATTATTATGATTCATTAAGAGTAATGTGGGAAAATAAAGTTTTATTTTTAAAAACTGCTTTTTTCTCTTTCGTTCAGATGACTGCCTATTACTTTATAACCTACTGTGTTTACAGAAGTGTAGGACTAGATGAAGCAACTCCACTACAAATAATGTCAATGCAAGCTATTCTGAATATGTCTGTGGTGTTTATTCCAACTCCAGGAACAGCTGGAGCAGCAGAAGGAGGGTTCTATTTGCTGTACAGACATTACTTTACTGGTGGACTACTTCCTTTTGCTATTTTGACATGGAGATTAATAGTTTATTATCTAAACATACTAATAAGTGGTATAGTGCTTATTTACGATTATACAAATAAAAAATTAAAACAACAAATTGGAGGTAAAAAATGACGGATAAAAAGATAATTTTTAGCGGAATACAACCATCAGGTTCACTTACTTTAGGAAATTATATAGGAGCCCTAAAAAACTGGGTTTCCTTACAAGAACAATATGAAAGCTACTACTGTATAGTTGATATGCATGCTATAACTGTAGATAAGGAGCCAAAGGATCTTAGAAAAAATACATTAGAAGTACTTGCAAATTACATTGCTTCAGGACTTGATCCTGAAAAAAACACACTGTTTATTCAATCTCATGTACCTGCCCATGCAGAATTGAGTTGGGTACTTAACTGTTACACATATTTTGGAGAATTAAGTAGAATGACTCAGTTTAAAGATAAATCTCAAAAAAACTCTTCTAATATTAATGCAGGTCTTTTTGATTATCCGGTATTAATGGCAGCAGATATTTTGCTTTATCAAACGGATCTTGTGCCTGTAGGAGAAGATCAAAGACAGCATCTTGAATTGAGTAGAGACATAGCACAAAGATTTAACAATAGATACAGCCCAACATTCAAGGTTCCAGAACCTTATATATCAAAAGTGGGTGCAAAAATAATGAGTTTGCAGGACCCTGAAAGTAAAATGTCTAAATCAGATGATAACGAAAATGGATATATACTTTTAAATGATAGTCCGGATAAAATTATGAGAAAATTTAAAAGAGCCGTTACCGATTCAGTAGGGGAAATAAACTACACAGACAATCAGTTAGGTATAAAAAACCTAATTACTA
The DNA here is from genome assembly GCA_033549325.1 of Bacillota bacterium. Classification (GTDB taxonomy): domain Bacteria; phylum Bacillota; class Clostridia; order Tissierellales; family Dethiosulfatibacteraceae; genus UBA8670. The sequence continues at coordinate 8,462 of JAWSUU010000021.1, forward strand.
TTTATTCGAAACTAACTGAGGAATCTGTTGATGAAATATTAGAAAAATATAGTGGAAAAGGATATGCTAATTTAAAAGAAGATACAGCGGAAGTAGTTATCGAGAAATTAAGACCAATAAGAGAAGAATCAGAAAGATTAGTTAAGGATAAGACATATTTAGAAAAAGTATATAAAAATGGAGCAGAAAAAGCACAGTATGCCGCAATGAAAACTTTGAGAAAAGTCCATAAAAAGGTAGGATTCATACCTAAATAAAAAATAATTTCCCTAAAGGGGAGTTATTTTTTTATAAAGTTAGGGACTAAACAAGTCCCTAAGGGTCTATAATTAAGCATAATATATAAAAAACTTAATAATATTAATTAATACTTGAATATTACATTTTTTATGTTATTATATAATTGAAGAAGTTAATCGGGACGTATTATGTCTTGACACAAGGAGGTATATATGAAAAAGAAAGTAGCCATAAATGGCTTTGGTAGAATTGGACGATGTGCATTTAGGTCTTTTTTAGAAAAAAATTCTGAGAAAATTGATATTGTAGCCATAAATGGCATTAAAAATCCAGAAGAAGGTTTATTTAATTTTATTCATGATTCCATATATGGAAAATTTGAAGGTAATATAAAGGTAGATGATGATTTTTATGTATATAAAGATCATAGAGTTAAGATAACAAATGAAAGAGACTTAACCAAACTACCTTGGGATGAATTAGGTGTAGATATAGTAATAGAATCAACTGGAAAATTTACCGATAAGAAAAGTGCATCTACCCATATTGAGTCTGGAGCTAAAAAAGTTATAATATCAGCTCCAAGTAAAGATGCCGATCTTACAGTAGTAATGGGTGTAAATCAAGATAAATACAATCCGAAAGAACATAACATTATCTCAAATGCATCCTGTACTACAAATTGTCTGGCACCACTGGCAAAAGTATTGTTAGACGAATACGGAGTATTCACAGGTGAAATGACTACAATTCATTCATATACAAGTAATCAGAACTTATTAGATGCTGTAAATAAAAAAGATCTAAGAAGGTCAAGAGCTGCAGCCATGTCTTTGATTCCAACGACAACAGGAGCTGCAAAAGCTATAAAAGAGGTAATTCCTGAACTCGATGGTAAAATTGACGGGATGTCAGTAAGAGTTCCAACTTCAGCAGTATCTTTAGTAGATTTAGTGGTTAACCTTAATAAAGAAGTTACTAAAGAAGAAATCAATAATCTTCTTAAAGAAAAAGCCGAAGGAGAATTGAAAGGTATTTTAGGTTTTTCAGATGAACCCTTGGTATCGGTAGATTATATTAAAGATTCAAGATCTTCAATTATAGATGGACTGTCAACAGATGCAATAGAAAAAACAGTAAAAATTATATCCTGGTATGATAATGAGTGGGGATATTCAAATAGATTAGTCCAATTAACAGAATACGTAGCTTCTAAATAAACTATATTGACAATAAAATTATAATTTGATATTATTTTAAATAATTAAATAGTATGCAGTGACAAAGAGGAGTAGTTGTATAAACTTAAAGAGATTGGATTTAATAGCTGAAAAAATCCATAAGTAAATGTACAGTGAAGGTAGCTTTTGAGCATATAATCTGAAACTAAGTAGGATTATACGGATATTTCCGTTACAAATTAAGAGCCAAATTGGAACTAAGGTGGTACCGCGGGTATTCTCGTCCTTAAAAAGGATGAGAGTACCCGCTTTCTATTACAAAAAAGTTGGTGATGATTATGTATAATGTCGGATTGAGTCTCTTAGTTATTGGAGCTTTAATAGTCTTTGGATCTGATAAATTATTTAAAAAAGGAAAAATACAAACAATGAAAGACCTACTTATAGTTAAAGGAATAGGTTTAGCTATTACAGTAGTTGGTATGATAATAATGATAAAAATTTACTAGGAGGTTAATATGGAAAATTTAGCAAAAAAATACAACCCAAAAGATTTCGAAGATAGAATATACAAAATGTGGGAAGAAAATGGATACTTTAGAGCAGATCCAAATGACGAGAAAGAGCCTTTTACAATTGTTTTACCGCCACCAAATATAACTGGACAGCTCCATATGGGGCATGCCTTAGATCATATTCTTCAGGATATTTTAATTAGATGGAAAAGAATGGATGGATATGAAGCTTTATGGTTGCCTGGAACAGATCATTCCAGTATTGCAACAGAAGTAAAAGTAGTGGAAAAATTAAGAAATGAAGGAATTGAAAAAGACCAAATCGGGAGAGAAAAATTTCTCGAAAAAGCCTGGGAGTGGAAGGAAGAGTACGGCGGTAGAATTACTCAGCAAATGAAAAAACTGGGGAATTCCTGCGATTGGTCTAGAGAAAGATTTACAATGGATGAAGGATGCAACAAGGCGGTAAAGGATGTATTTGTAAAACTTTACGAAAAAGGTTTAATATATAGAGGTTATAGAATTATAAATTGGTGTCCCGATTGTCTTACTTCTTTATCAGATATAGAGGTTGAACATGAAGATAAAGGTGGCAATTACTATTATGTAAAATATTATTTTGCTGATAATGAGGAAGAGTATTTTACTATAGCTACTACTAGACCTGAAACTATATTTGGAGATACAGCTATAGCTGTTCATCCTGATGATGAAAGATATCAAAAATACATCGGGAAAAAAGTGATAGTACCATTAGTAGGAAGAGAAATAGAAATTATAGCTGATGAATATCCGGATATGGAAAAAGGTACAGGAGCTTTAAAAATAACTCCAGCTCACGATCCTAATGATTTTGCTATAGGCAAAAGACATAACTTAGAAGAAATTTCATGCATGAATGAAAAGGGAATGATGAATTCTTATGCAGGCAAATATGAAGGAATGGATAGGTATGAATGTAGAAAAGCTTTTGTAAAGGACCTTAAAGAAGCTGATTTGATAGTTAAAATAGAAGAAACGGAGCATTCTGTTGGTGCTTGTTATAGATGCAATACAGTTATAGAACCGAGAATCTCAGAGCAGTGGTTCGTAAAAATGGAACCTTTAGCAGGACCAGCTATTGAAGCAGTAAAAAAGGGTAGAACAGAGTTTGTTCCAGAAAGATTTGATAAAATATATTTTCACTGGCTTGAAAATATAAGAGATTGGTGTATTTCTAGACAATTGTGGTGGGGACATAGAATTCCAGCTTATTACTGCCAGGACTGTGGGGAAACTATTGTTTCAAAAGAAACACCTGAAAAATGTACTAAATGTGAAAGTAAAAATCTAAAACAAGATGAAGATGTTTTAGATACCTGGTTTAGTTCCGCATTATGGCCTTTCTCAACTTTAGGATGGCCTGAAGAAACAAAAGACTTAGAATACTTTTACCCTACAGACGTACTGGTAACGGGATACGATATTATATTTTTCTGGGTTGTTAGAATGATGTTTTCAGGATTAGAGCACATGAATGAAGTACCTTTCAAACATGTTTTGATACATGGCTTAGTAAGAGATGCAAATGGAAATAAAATGAGTAAATCTAAAGGAAATGGGGTAGATCCATTAGAAGTAATAGATGAATTTGGAGCTGATGCTCTTAGATTTATGCTTGTAACAGGACTCACTCCAGGAAACGATACTAGATATCAGATAGAGAAACTAGAAGCAAGTAGAAATTTTGCAAATAAGTTGTGGAATGCATCAAGATTTGTGTTGATGAACTTAGACGACGAAGATGAAATACCAAATTTAAATATTGGAAGCTTAAAAAATGAAGATAAATGGATTTTGTCGAGAATCAGTAAGGTAACAGAAGAGGTAAATAAAAATCTTGAAAACTTCGATTTAGGTCTTGCACTCCATAAAATTTATGAGTTCATATGGAACGAATACTGCGACTGGTATATTGAATTAGTTAAACCTAGGCTTTATGGTGAAGATGAAGAAGATAAAAAAACAGCCCTTTATATTTTAGTAAATGTAATGAAAGATATGCTTAAACTTCTTCACCCCTTTATGCCTTTTATTACTGAAGAGATATGGCAAAATTTACCTCAAAATGAAGAATCTTTGATAGTAAGTCAATGGCCGGAAGTGGATATAGAAAACAAATATGGTAATTCTGTTGAAGAAATTAAATTTGCCATGGAAATAATTAAAAGTGTAAGAAATATTAAGGCTGAGATGGATGTAAAGCCTTCAAAGAAAATTAAAGGATATTTCATTCCTAAAAACGAAAAATATAAAGAATATCTTATAAATATAGAAAGACATCTAAGTAATCTAATTAACTTAGAAGAGATGACTGTATTAACTAATAAGGATATAATCAATGAAGATACAGCTTCTGCTGTAATCGACGGCTTAGAAATATATCTTCCTTTATCAGACTTAATAGACTTTGAAAAAGAAAATGAAAGATTATCAAAAGAAAAAGAAAAGTTAGAATCTGAAATTAAGAGAGCAGAAGGAAAACTTAAAAATAAAAGTTTCGTTGAAAAAGCTCCTGAAAAAATTGTAAATGAAGAAAAAGAGAAACTAAATAAATATAAAGACATGTATGACAAAGTATTAAGTAGGATAAAACAAATTAACAGTTGATTTTTTATCCAAAGTGTAATAAACTTTTTATTGTTGTAATTAAATATTTCTCGTATAAATTTGGCGATAAGGGTCAAATGTTTCTACAAACTACCGTAAATAGTTACAGGCTACGAGTTCTGAACAAAAATTAATTTTTGTGTTAATTTTGTTGTGAACTCTGCTTCTGGCAGAGTTTTACTTTTTTATGAAGGAGAATGTATGGAATTATTAAAACAAAAGATTTTAAATGAAGGCAAAGCATTAGGTAATAATATTGTTAAAGTTGACTCTTTTCTTAACCACCAAATAGATGTTAATCTTTTGCAAAGTATAGGGAAAGAATTTTATAAAAGATTTGAAGAGGATAATATAACAAAAATTTTAACAATAGAAGCTTCTGGCATAGCTATAGCAACCCTAACTGCTTTGTATTTTAATGTTCCAGTGGTTTTTGCTAAAAAGACTGAATCATTAAATTTAGATGAAGATGTATATACTCATAAGGTTTTTTCTTATACAAAAAACAAATATTATGACATTAAAGTATCAAAAAAATATCTTGATGAAAGAGATAATGTTTTAATAATTGATGATTTTTTAGCTAGAGGCCAAGCAGCATTAGGACTTTATAATATTGTAAAACAGAGCAATGCAAAGGTAAAAGGAGTCGGAATAGTTGTAGAAAAAGGATTTCAAGATGGTAGAGAACTTCTGCTTGAAAAAGGAATTAAATTAGAATCGTTAGCAATAGTAAAAAAAATCCAAGAAGGAAAAATTATTTTCTAAAATTAGGAGGAAAAAATGAAAAAACTATTATTAGTACTATTATCATTAATGTTACTATTATCACTTGCAGCATGTGGAAATGATCAAGGGGAAGAACCAGCTGCAGAAGAAGAATTAACGGTAGGATTTATATATGTTGGACCAATAGGTGATGGTGGATATACATATGCTCATGATCAGGGAAGATTATATCTTGAAGACAATATGAACGTTAAGACAATTTATAAAGAATCAGTTCCTGAAACACAAGAAGTAGAACAAGAAATACGAAACATGATAGACCAGGGAGCAGAAGCAATTTTCGCTACAAGTTTTGGATATATGGATTATATAGAAAAAGTATCAAAGGATTATCCAGAAATTGCCTTTTTTCACTGTTCTGGATATAAAACCACAGAGAATTTAGCTACATACTTTGGAAGAATATATCAACCAAGATATTTAAGCGGTATAGTAGCAGGTTTAAAAACAGAAACAAACAATATAGGTTATGTAGCAGCATATCCAATACCTGAAGTTATTAGAGGGATAAACGCATTTACCTTAGGAGCTCAATCAATAAATCCTGATGTAAAAGTAAATGTTAAATGGACTTCAACCTGGTACGACCCAGCAATAGAAAAGGAAGCAGCAGTAGCCTTAATAGATGAAGGAGCAGATGTAATAGCACAGCATCAAGATACTACAGGACCTCAACAGGCTGCCGAAGAAAGAGGAGTTTATTCTATAGGGTACAATACTGATATGGCTGAAATGGCTCCTGAAGCATATATGACAGCTCCAGTATGGAACTGGGGACCATACTATGTTGAACAAGTTGAAAATGTAATAAATGGAACATTTGAGTCTCATGAATACTGGGGTGGAATGGAAGATGATATAGTAAGATTGGCACCTTTAACAGAACTAGCACCTGAGGGAGCAAAAGAAGCTGTGAGCGAAGCAAAAGAAATGATACTAAATGATGAATTGATTGTCTTTGAAGGACCTATTTACGATCAAGAAGGAAATATAATGGTTGAAGAAGGACAGCAGTTGACAGATGAAGAAATGCTGAATATGATGTGGTTTGTTGAAGGTGTAGAAGGAAATATAGAATAGAGGATATATATGGATCAAAATATTTATGTAAAAATGGAAGGCATAAGTAAAAGTTTTGGTACCGTTAAAGCAAATGATAATATTAATTTAACAGTAAAAAAAGGTGAGATCCATGCTCTTTTAGGAGAAAATGGTGCGGGGAAAAGCACTCTTATGAACATGCTATCAGGTTTTTATAAGCCTGATAGCGGTTCTATTTATATACATGGAGAACCCGTTAAATTTGATTCACCTAAAGATTCAATTAAAAAAGGTATTGGTATGATACACCAGCACTATAAATTAGTAGAAGCTATGACAGCTGTACAAAATATAACGTTAGGACAAAAAGGCAGCTTTTTTTTGAGTGGAAAGAAAAGCAAAGATAAAATAAAAAAGGTAGCTGAAAGTTACGGTTTAAAAATAAATTATGATAAAAAAGTATATGAAATGTCGATAGGAGAAAAACAGGCTACAGAAATAATAAAGGTTTTGTATCAAGGGGCAGATATTTTAATTATGGATGAACCAACAGCAGTACTAACTCCCCAAGAAACAAAAAAGCTTTTTGAAATACTAAAAAATATGGCTAGAGAAGGATGTTCAATTATTATCATAACTCACAAACTCCATGAAGTAATGGAAATATCCCATAAAGTTACGGTTTTAAGGAAAGGAGAAACTGTCAAAACTTTAGAAACTAATAATACTAATTCCAAAGAGCTAACTGACTTAATGGTAGGAAGAGCTGTAGATTTATCAATTGATAGACCTGAGGTTGAAATTGGTGAAGAAATACTAAGAGTTGAAGATTTAACTGTAGAAGACATAGATAAGGTAGAGGTTTTAAAAAATGTTTCTTTTAATCTTAGAAAAGGAGAAATATTAGGAGTTGCAGGGGTAGCAGGAAGCGGCCAAAAAGAATTATGTGAATCTATTGCAGGACTTTATAAAATTAAAAATGGAAAAATATTATATGAAAATGAAAATATTGTCGGACTATCACCTAGAGACATAATTCATAGGGGTATAAGTATGAGTTTTATTCCGGAAGATAGATTAGGTATGGGACTTGTAGCTTCCATGGATATGGTAGATAATTATTTGCTTAAAGAGCAGCATAAACAAAAAGGATTTTTTATTAAAAGAAAACCTGTAAAAGAAAAGTGCAATAATATGATAAATAAACTTGAAATACAAACACCAGGAACATCACATCCAGTTAAACAACTATCCGGTGGAAATATTCAAAAGGTTTTGATAGGTAGAGAGATAGATACAAATCCTCATGTTTTAATAACTGCATATGCAGTTAGAGGATTGGATATAGCATCATCACACACTATATATGATTTGCTTAATGAACAGAAGAAGAAAGAAGTAGGAATTTTATTTATCGGTGAGGATCTAGACGTGCTGTTGAAGCTTTGCGATAGAATAATGGTGCTTTCAAGTGGAAAAGTAACTGGAATCGTATCAGCTAAAGATACAACGAAAGAAAAAATCGGGTTATTAATGTCTGACGAAATTGATTCAGAGGTGCTGGCAGTATGAGAATGATAAAAAGAGAAAAAATCTCAAAAAAAGATGCAATAAGAATCAGAACTAATGCTATAATAGGCTCATTAATACTCTCTGGATTATTTATTTTTTTCTTAGGTCATAATCCATTGGATGTTTACATATCAATGGCAAAAGGAGCATTTGGTTCTATATATAGAATAAAAGATACTATTAACATTATTATTCCTTTAATCATGACTTCTTTAGGAATAATGATAGCTTTTAAAATGAAATTTTGGAATATTGGTGGAGAAGGTCAAATTTTAATGGGAGCTTTATTTGCCAGCTATTTTGCATTAAACTTTTCAAATTTTCCGAAGCCCATCTTATTATTAGTAATGTTTCTTGCAGGATTTATAGGTGGTGGGTTTTGGGCTTTTATACCAGCATTCCTAAAAGTTAGATTTCAAACAAATGAGACTATAACGACTTTGATGATGAATTATATAGCATTAAATTTAGTAACTTATTTACAATATGGACCTTGGAGGGATCCTCAATCTTTGGGATTTCCTAAAATAGCTAATTTTGCAGATAGTGCAACTCTACCCAGGTTATTTGGAATACATATTGGTTGGATTATAACTATTATTGCAGTCATAGTTATTACTATATTTTTAAATAAATCTAAATTCGGATATGAAATCAAAGTAGTAGGAGAAAGCAAGGACACTGCAAATTATTCTGGAATCAGAGTAAATCGTGTAATTATTAGAGGACTAATAATTAGTGGTGGAATATGCGGTATTGTTGGAATGATGGAAGTGTCTGGAGTTAACGGGACACTTACAAATCATGTGTCAGCAGGATATGGATATACTGCGATAATTACTACTTGGCTTTCCGGGTTAAAACCTGCTTTTATAATTCCTGTATCCGCTTTATTTGCAGGGCTAATAAAAGGAGGAGGTTTTATACAGACAGCATACCAAATTCCTCAATCTGCAGCAGATATAATACAAAGCATGATATTGTTTTTCGTTATAGGAAGCGAATTTTTTATTCAATATAAAATTGTTCCGGATAGAAGGAACAGTAAGGGAGGAGAAGTAAATGCTAGTTAATATATTAAAGGCATCATTAGTTGCAGGAACTCCTTTATTATTGGCAACCTTAGGAGAACTTATAACAGAAAAAGCCGGGAATTTAAATCTAGGTGTAGAGGGGATGATGTTAGTAGGGGCTATATCAGGATTCGCTTTAGGTTTTTATTTTCAAAATCCATATATGGCATTAATAGGAGCTTCTCTTGCAGGAAGTTTTGCAGCACTAATTTACGGATTTTTAACTATAACACTAAGATCAAACCAAGTTGTATCCGGTTTGTCCTTGACAATATTTGGCACTGGCCTTTCCAGTTTTTTAGGGACTAATTTTGTAGGAAAGAAAATGCCAGCGCAAGTAATTAACTTTTTTAAACCAGTAGAAATCCCTTTGATTTCTAAAATTCCAATAATCGGAGAAGTTCTTTTCAATCAAGATATATACGTTTATCTTAGTTATATAATTGCAATATTATTGGGGGTTTATCTTTATAAAACTAGAAAAGGATTAAATTTATCAGCTATTGGAGAAAATCCTTCAGCGGCAGATGCAGCAGGAATAAAAATAGATTTGTATAAATATATTCACATTACAATTGGAGGGGCATTATGCGGCCTTGGTGGTGCATATCTCTCGGTAGTACAGGTACCAACTTGGCAGGAAAACATAACTGCTGGGAGAGGATGGATTGCCATAGCTCTAGTTATTTTTTCGAAATGGAATCCATTTAAATCTATCTACGGAGCATATTTATTTGGAGGATTAAGTATTATTGGTTTTAGAATTCAATACTTAAATATTTCTCAAAATCTACTTAATATGCTACCCTATATAGTTACTATAGTAGTATTAGTATTTAGTTCGCTAAATAAATCAAAAGAAGGAAGCCCTCCTAAATCTTTGAGTCTTCCTTATTTCAGAGAAGAAAGATAAATATATTATAAGTTTTTTCTTGATTCAATAAACTTAATAAATAGATAAGTAATATAAACTTTAGGCATAAAATTAATCAGGTGTTTGCTGCTTAAAGTTTCTTTTTCGTTTAAATTCATTAAATAAACAACTAGATTTTGTTTGTTTATATTTGTCCAATCAAAAGATTTATACTTGCCTTTTATTAAATCTAATGTGGTTGTATTTTTTAATATACTTTTACATTCAGTGTAGGTATCTATAACTTTTTCATAAAGCTCATCTACAGTGTATGATTCAATAGGTTCAACTCCAAAGAGTTCTGCAGCAATTTCCAAGCAGGATGGAAGTATATTTTTCATAGTAAGAGAATCATCCGAGTATTCATGTATTCTTTTAATTAATGAGTATCTTGCACTCTTTGTATTTCCTTCAGAATCAGATTCAATAATATCAAATATTTTTAAAAGTTCTTTATTATTTAAAGGATAAATATATTTCGAATCAGAATAATCTTTAGACTTTTTTGAAATATAAAATTTTTGTCCAGAATATTCTCCAAAGGCTTTCATAGTATCCAGATAACCCATTTTTATTCCGCGTTTTATCTTATCTATATCAAATTCCAGTACGCCACATATGTCATAGGAGTTCTTGATTCGGTATAGATTATCTATATTTAGACCTTCAGCACTATAATTTCTGTTTATACCCATACCTGAAATATCTACAATGATTATATTTCTACATCCATTTTCTGCCAATAGAGGAGCAGGGGAATTATCGTAAACAGCGCCATCAATATATTTTTTACCGTTTATTTCTGGTGTCTTAAAGAGAGGAAAAGCTGAAGAAGCCATTATATAATCTATTAATTCTCCCTCAGGTATATTTTTTTTCATAACCATAAAAGGCTTCATATCACTTAAAGAAAAAGTTACAAGTCCGTAATCAACTTTTGATTCTCTTATTTTCTTTTCATTTATTGTATTTTTCATCATTAACTTTAATGAAGTAGTGTCTAAGCCTTTTTCTTTTACAGCACTTAAAAAAAGAGTGATAGGATTATCGTCGGGAGAATTCAAATAATCTTTAATATCGGCATTAGTCCATTTTTCATAAGCTAAGTCGTAATCACCTTGAACAAATAGAGCACCATTAATAGCTCCAATAGATGTTCCTGCAACAGCTTTTATCTTAATACCTAATTCATTAAAAGCCTTCCATGCGCCAATCTCATAACAGCCTTTGGTACCTCCACCAGTAAATACAATTCCGAATTCTTTGGATTTATCGATTATATTCATTGTTTTGACCTCGCTTTTCTAGATATACTTAATAATATCAAAAATAAAAATCTAAAACAACTGTATAAATTGATATAATTAAATATATGATGTAAAATAAAACATAAAAGGAGATAATTAAATGGATACTTTTAGAATAAAATTAAATAATCAATATGAAAGCGATATATTCACTGAAGTACTCGAAGACTATGATATTCCTTATGCATTGATAAAAAATCACAGCGTTGTTTATGATGGTATTTTTGAAAATCAATTTGGATGGGGATATTTAGAAATAGAAAATAAATATAAGGAACAGGTAGAAAAATTATATAATGAATTTACAAAAGGAAGACCGAAGGAATGATGAATGTGAAATTCAATCTTCATACACATACTAGCTACTGTGACGGAAGTAAAGATATTGAAGAGATGATAAAAGCTGCAATTAATTACAACTACCAAATAATTGGGATATCTTCTCATGGACCGTTACCCTTTGAAAGCGATTGGACTATGAAAAAAGAAGATCTGCATGAGTATATAGAAGAAGTTAAAAAATTAAAAGAGAAATACAAAAGCGATATTAAAATACTTTTAGGCTTAGAACTTGATTATATACCAGGTTTTAAGTTTGACTATATAGATAATGATATATTCAAATCATTAGACTACTGGATAGGGTCAATACATTTTCTAGGTCAATACAAAAACAAGGAATACTGGACGGTTGATTATGACTTAAAAGAGTTAAAAAGAGGGATACAGGAGACTTTTGGAGATAATATAAAAAAAGCTGTAATACAATACTACAAATATATGGAAGATATGGTGGAAAATTATAAACCTTCTATTTTAGGCCATCTAGATTTAATTAAAAAAAATAATAGAAATAGCATTTTATTTGACGAAAGTGAATTATGGTATAGAAATAGTATCAGTTCTTTGCTTGATAAAGTTAAAAAATCAAATGTGGTAGTAGAACTTAACACAGGTGGTAAGTACAGAAATTATACAAATAACTATTATCCAAGCAACTGGATTTTAAAAGAAATTAATAGTAGAGACATACCTATAACAATAAGTAGAGATTCTCACGATATTGAAAGTCTAGATTTTGAATATGAAGATTCGATTAAATTACTTAAAACCATTGGATTTAGTGAGATATATTACTACGACGGGAAAACATGGGAAAAAACATATATATAATTTAGGAGGAACTATGTCATTAAAGTTGAAAAAAATTGGTGGAATAACTTTTGTAATTTCATTAATATTAGCATTAGTTATTGAAAACTTAAGAAGCAACCCATTAATATCAATTATTATGGTAGTTAGCTTAATAATATGTGCTTTGGGATTTTACAGTGAAAGGAGAAATAAATGAATAAAAAGCTTTATAAAAATGGGAAAATTCATATAATGGATAAAAAAAGAAGTATTGTTGACTCTATTTATATAGAAGAAGATAAAATAAAAGATTTTGGTGAATTTAAATATTTGAATGAAAAATATGATATTAAAAATTCAGACATTATAGACTTAAAAGGAAAAACAACCATACCAGGTTTTAATGACTCTCATATGCATATTTTAAAATACGGCGAAAGCTTAGAAAGTGTAGATCTTAGAGGAGTAAAATCTGTTGAGGAAATTATTCAAAGGTGTAAAGATTTTCTAAGTAAAAATGAACTTAGAGAAGAACAGTGGTTGGTGGGAACAGGATGGAATCAGGATTTGTTTTCAAAGAATGAATTTCCTAACAAAAATGATTTAGATAAAATCTCTACAGAAATTCCTATTGCATTATCCAGGGTATGTACACACATAACAGTATGCAACTCGAAAGCCATTGAAATTATGGGGATTAATGAAAAAACAAAGGTTGAAGGTGGAGAAGTGGAAAGGGATGAAGATGGTAATTTAACCGGGATGTTTAAAGAAAATGCCAACAGCTTTATTAATAAAGCAAAGCCGGAATTAACATTAGATGATATTAAGGATATTTTACAAAAAGCTACAAAGAGCCTTGAAAAATACGGATTGACTAGTATACAAAGCGATGATTTACAACATGGTGGTAAGTCTTGGGAAACTGTAATACAAGCATATAAAGAATTGTATAATGAAGAAAAAATAAATATTAGAATAAATCAACAGAGTTTATTTTTTGATATAAAAGAATATTTAGATTTTATAGAAAAAGGGATATATAAATTAAAAATAAATAATAAATTTAAGGTAGGTCCTTTAAAATTATTAGGGGACGGTTCTTTGGGAGCTAGAACTGCTTATTTAAATAAACCTTACAGTGACGATCCCACTAAAGTGGGTATGACTGCATACACAACGGAACAGCTTGACGAATTTGTACTTACAGCTTGCAAAAACGATATGCCTGTAGCAATACACTCTATAGGAGATAAAATGATGGATATGGCCTTTGATAGCATAGAAAAGGCCAATAAAGAAACCGGCAAAGAGTTAAGACATGGAATAGTCCACTGTCAAATTACAACAAAAGAACTTTTTGATAGATTTAAGGAAAATAATGTATCTGCATATATACAACCAATATTTGCATCTACAGATTGGGAGGTAGCACCGAAAAGAATAGGAAATGAAAGAGCTAAATACACCTATAACTGGAAAAGATATTATGATTTAGATATTATTGCATCTTTCGGTACTGATTCTCCTGTGGAAAGTCCAAATCCATTAGAAAATATTTACTCAGCTGTAACGAGAAAAGATTTCCGGGGGAATCCGGAAAATGGATGGTTACCTGAACAAAAGCTTACAGTTGACCAATCAGTAGTGGGGTACACATATAATTCTGCATATATGTCTTATGAAGAAAATATCAAAGGTACTCTAGAAAAAGGTAAGTTGGCAGATATGGTTGTATTAAGCCAGGATATTTTTGATATTGAACCAGAAAAGATAAAAGATGTAAAGGTGGAAATGACAATAATAGGCGGAAAAGAAGTATGTGAACAATAAAGCAAAATAACTCCAATAAAGTTCGCAATTATGCGAACTTTATTTTTTTTTATATAAATAAATACCCGGAATTTCATTGACATTCAAAAATATATTTTGTATTATATTAGTACAAAAAGAAAAAAGGAGAATCGAATGAATTCCTCAGTTTATAGAATATTTGTAGAAAAGAAAAATATATTTAATACTGAAAGTGATACACTAATTAATGATTTCAAGAAGAATTTAAAAATTGAAAATTTAAAAAAAGTTAGAGTCTTAAACAGATACGATATAGCAGGTCTTTCAAAGAAAAATTTTGAGGACTCGATTTTTAAAGTTTTTGCTGAAAAAAACCAGGATAATGTATATTTTGAAAAAATAGAATATGAAGGAGAAATTTTTGGAGTTGAATATTTACCTGGACAATTCGACCAACGTTCGGATTCTGCTTCCCAATGTCTCCAAATTATTACAGGAAAAGAAAAACCTTTAGTTAAGTATACACAAATTAT
>JAWSUU010000022.1:0-22953 GCA_033549325.1 Bacillota bacterium
GTTAGATGCAGTAGAGATGTTGTAGAATTTTTTAGGAAACTTGATTTCAAAGAAGAATATTCAACTGGAGATACTTTTCTCCTGTCAAGGGAAGGAGATGTTTCAAGTGGATGCTGTGGTTGATATAAAGAATAAAATTAAAGGTAAAAATATAGTGGTTTTCGGAGGCGGAACTGGACTGTCGATAATTCTTCGAGGACTTAAAAATTATACTGATAATATAACTGCTGTTGTTACTGTAGCAGACGATGGTGGAGGCTCGGGCAAGTTAAGAGAGGATATGGGAATGCTGCCTCCTGGAGATATTAGAAACTGCCTTATTTCCCTTTCAGACGTTGAACCGATAACTGAAAAATTAATGCAGCATAGATTTAAAGAGGGATATTTAAAAGGTCAGTCCTTTGGAAATTTGTTTATTGCTGCTATGTATGAAATATTTGGAGATTTTGAACATGCACTAAAAGAATTGGGAAGTATTTTTAGAATAACAGGGAAAATACTTCCAATGACTCTTGAGGATGCTAGTTTGAAGGCTGAGCTTAAAAGTGGTGAGATTATTTATGGAGAGAATTATATCCCCGAATATGTTAGAAAGACTGGAGATGGTATAAAAACCATGATGGTAATTCCAGAAAATTCTGAACCTATGTATGAGACTATTGCAAGTATAAGAGAAGCAGATGTTATTGTCTTAGGTCCTGGATCTTTGTTTACTAGTGTTATTCCAAATATTTTAGTAAAAGATGTAGTAAGACATATAAAGGAATCAAAGGCTAAAGTTGTTTATATAACAAATATTATGACTCAACCAGGAGAAACAGACGGTTACAATGTTTTTAATCACTTAAATACATTAATAGGTCATTGTGGGGAAAATATAGTTGATTACATATTAGTAAACAACAAATTAGCTGATAGAGATACTTTAGATAAATATAAAAAAGAGAAATCTGAACCTGTTTTACTTGACGAGTATCAGAGAAAAATAATTAAAGATTTAAACATTGAAATAATTGAAGAAGATTTTTTAGAGGTAGAAAAACAATATATAAAGCATGATTCAGATAAAATTAGTTTATTAATAACTAAAATAATCCCTGATTAGAGGGATTATTTTTAGTATTCATCTACAAATGAATCAAGCAGCTCAGTTAAAGCATCTAAGGCTTCAGACTCATCATCGCCTTTAGCTTGAATAGATAATTTTGAACCTTGTACAGCTCCTAAGGACATGACATTTATAATACTTTTTGCATTAGCTTCTTTATCTTCTTTAAGTATTTTAATATCGCTTATGAATTCGTTTGCCTTTTTTACAAAAATAGCTGCTGGTCTTGCATGTAAACCGATACTGTTTTTAATAGTATATTCAACTGTCTTCACAGAAACCTCCTTTCTTACAGACCCTCTGCAATTTTTTCTATTTTTTTCAATCTATAATTCACCCCGGATTTTCCAATAGGTGGATTTAACAGTTCTCCTAATTCCTTTAACGATGCTTCTCTATTTTTTAATCTTAGACGAGCAAGATCCTCAAGATTATCAGGGAGATTTTCTATTCCCCACAATTCATCTATTTTTCTAATAGCTCTAATTTGTCGTACTGCAGTATTAACTGTTTTACTCAGATTGGCAGTTTCACAATTCACTACTCTGTTTATATTGTTTCTCATATCTTTAATGATTCTAATGTTTTCGACATCTAGAAGAGAGTTATAAGCTCCAAAAATATTTAGCAAGTCTACAATTTGTTCGCTTTCTTTTAGATAGGTAATATAGTAATTGTTTCTTTTAATATATTTTCCTTTTAAATCAAAACAGGAAAGTAAATCAGCCAGGTCTTTTGCATGTTTCTGATTATAACTTACTAATTCTAAATGGTATGATTTTTCAGGATTTGTAATAGAACCATTACATAAAAAATAGCTTCGCAAATAAGCTTTTTTACAATTTCTAATTTTCAAAATATCCATAGGAATACGCTTATTAATGTTTCTATAAGTTTTAGAATCAGATTTTAAAAATTTTGTTTGTTCTATTATATTATCTGATAAATTTGTTATTTTTACAATATATGAATGATGTTTTTTTAATCTTCTGTTTTTAGCGATTTGAACCTCTACATCTGTAGAATCTTTACTTTTAATTATCGAATAAATTCGTCTAGCCACGGCTGAACTTTCAGTATTTATAGTCAGAGAAATATTTTTATCATCTATTTCTATGGATTTCGTTGACCTAAGTATTGCTGCCAATTCTCCTGTAGAACAGTTTTCTTCAGGTATGACTTTTCTGCATATTTCATTTTTTACAGTTGCTGAAAAAGACATTTTATCGACCTCCTGATACTAGTCTAATTCCAATTAAAGTTTATGTATTCTATTTCTTTTATAGCTTCTAATATTACATTTCGCTCATCGTCATAACGAGCCAGCTCTACTGCTGTGTCCAACGGATAAAAACCTGCTTCTATAAAGCCTTCATTTTTTTGAGGATGGCATTCCATATCTCTTGCTTCCATGATATACCAGTGTACTACTTTTCTGATTTTTGTACTGGAGGAATTAGTGTTTCTAGTAAATTCATAAGATATTTTAGAAAGATATTGTAGAACATTTACTCTTGCTCCACTTTCTTCCATAACTTCTCGTTTAGCAGCAGTTTTAAGAGTTTCTCCTTCTTCTACTCTGCCTTTAGGAAGTACATAATCTCCATTGAATTTTTTTAAGAGAAGAATTGTATTCCTGAAAAATACAACACCACCTGCACTTAGTTCTTCCATTATACAAACACCTCTGTCTACACACTATTATATCACAGTAGTATATCATGAATTGTTATAAATATAAATAAAAAATACTATTATTAAACTTAATTTATTAATATATAATGGTGTTTAGGATTATCGGTAAATGTGATAAAATAATGATTAAGCTAAAAGTTGAGTAAAAGATAAATTAAAGGTGGAAGATTGATGAACAAAAATTTTACCCATTTACATTTACATACAGAATACAGTTTATTAGATGGCGCAACAAGAATAACTAAATTAATGGAAAGAGCTTCTGAGTTAGGTATGGAAAGCATAGCTATTACAGACCATGGAGTTATGTACGGGGCTGTAGAATTTTATAAACAGGCTAAAAACCATGGATTAAAACCTATAATAGGTTGTGAGGTCTATATTGCAAAAAGAAGTCATTTAGACAAAGATCCTGTAAAAGACAAGAACCAGTATCATCTTATATTACTTGCAGAAAACCAACAGGGTTATAAAAATCTAATGAAAATTGTTTCAGAAGGTTTTGTTAAGGGTTTTTACTACAGACCTAGAGTAGATAAAAAAATACTTAATAAATATTCTGAAGGTTTAATATGTTTAAGTGCATGTATCGCAGGAGAAATTCCTTCACTTATACTACAAGGTAATTTTGAAAAAGCAAAACAAACTGCCTTAGAGTATAGAGATATCTTTGGTGAAAACAATTTCTTTTTGGAACTGCAGGAACACGGTATTGAAGAGCAGGAATTAATAAATGAAAAATTAATAGAAATTGGAGAGGAATTTGAGATTCCTTTGGTATTGACTAATGATACCCACTATATAAATAAAGAGGATGCAAAATTTCACGATATTCTTCTCTGTATTCAAACACAAAAAACAGTTGATGAAGAAAGAATGAGATTTCCATCAGAAGAATTTTACTTAAAATCCTACGAGGAAATGATTGAGATATTTCCAGGAATGGAAGAAGCTGCTGAAAATACCAATAAAATTGCAGAGAGATGTAATGTGGAACTAGATTTCTCTACAACTCATTTACCAAATTTTGATGTACCTGAAAATTTTGGTAAATACGAATATTTAGAAAAACTATGTAGGGAAGGCATTGAAGAAAGATACGATAAAATAAGTGATGAAATAAATAACAGGTTGGAATATGAACTAGGTATAATAAAAGACATGGATTATGTGGATTACTTTTTAATAGTTTGGGATTTTATAAGATATGCTAAAGAAAATGATATTATGGTTGGTCCTGGGAGAGGTTCTGCCGTTGGGAGTATAGTTGCATATGCTCTTAAAATTACTGATATAGATCCATTGAAATATAATTTGATTTTTGAAAGATTTTTAAATCCGGAAAGAGTATCTATGCCGGATATTGATATAGACTTTTGCTACGAAAGAAGAGAAGAAGTAATAGATTATGTAGTAGAAAAATACGGAGATGACAAGGTAGCTCAAATAGTTACTTTTGGTACAATGGCAGCTCGTGGAGCTATTAGAGATGTTGGTAGAGCTATGAATTTTGGTTATAAAGAAGTTGATTTTATAGCCAAAAAAATTCCTATGGAGTTAGGAATTACTATTAAAAAAGCTTTAGAAATGAATGATAAACTTAGAGAGTTGTATGAAACTGACGATGATATAAAAGAACTTATAGATATTTCGCGAAAGGTTGAAGGTCTGCCTAGACATACTTCAACTCATGCAGCAGGGGTAGTGATATCAAAGCTTCCTATTACAGAGTATGTTCCTCTGTCAAGAAACAAAGACATTATTACAACTCAGTACAATATGACTGAATTGGAAGAGTTGGGTTTATTAAAGATGGATTTTTTAGGTCTTAGAACTCTTACAGTTACAAGAGATGCTAAAGATTTAATAGAAAAAAATCATGATATTGAAATTGACTTTGATAATATGAGTTTTGATGATGCAGAAGTTTACAAAATGTTTGCAGAAGGTAATACTCTTGGTATATTTCAATTTGAAAGTACAGGCATGAGGGCTATACTTAAAGAAATGAAACCGGATAATTTTGAAAATATAGTAGCTGCTAATGCTCTTTATCGCCCGGGACCTATGTCTCAAATACCTACATATATACAGAACAAATCAAATCCTAAAAACATATCATACCTTCATCCAAAGCTGGAAAAAATACTAAATGTAACCTACGGATGTATGGTTTATCAAGAACAGGTAATGCAGATTGTTAGGGATATAGGTGGTTTTTCTATGGGCAGATCTGATTTGGTTAGAAGAGCTATGAGTAAAAAGAAAATGAAGGTAATGGAAGAAGAAAGGCAGTACTTTATACATGGTAAAAAAAATGAAAATGGAAATCTTGAAATAAGAGGTGCAGTAAGAAATGGAGTAGATGAAAAAACTGCAAATCAAATATTTGATTTAATGATTGATTTTGCTAATTATGCATTCAATAAGTCCCACTCTGCTGCTTATGCAGCACTAGCATACAGATCGGCATGGCTTAAAAAATATTATCCAGTTGAATTTATGGCAGCACAGATTTCTAGTATAATGGGTAATTCAGATTCTGTATCTAAATATATTAGAGAATGCAGAAGACTGGATATAGAAGTTCTACCACCGGATATAAATTACAGTGAAGGTAAATTTATAGTAAAAAATGGAAAAATTAGATTTGGATTAGCTGCTGTTAAAAATGTAGGAGCAGGAGCAATTGAAGAAATAGTTAGAATAAGAAAAGAAAAAGGAAAATTTGAAAGTTTTATTGACTTTTGCGAGAAAGTACCAACTACAGTATTAAACAAAAGACAGATCGAATCATTAATAAAGGCAGGAGCCTTTGATAGTACTGGAGCAAATAGGTCTCAGCTAATAGCGATTCACGAAAAAACTATAGATGGTATTAGCAGGCAGAGAAAAAACAACGTAGAAGGACAGGTATCCCTGTTTGATAGTGATAATTTTACTCAAAAATATATACCGAAAGACAACCTTCCAAAACTTAAAGAGTTTAATGAAAAGGTCAAATTAAATTTAGAAAAAGAGATGCTGGGTATATATTTAACTGGACATCCATTATCAGAATTTGAAGAAGTAATAGAAGAAATGAGCAATACAAATAGTTCTGAATTAATTGAGTTAAGTCAAGAACACAGTGTAGAGATGGATAAAAGACTATATGATGGAGCTAAAGTTTCAATAGCAGGAATAATCATAAAGAGGCAAAACAAAGTAACTAGAAATAACAACTTAATGGCTTTTGCAACTCTAGAAGATTTATACAGTTCTGTAGAGTTAATAATTTTTCCGAATACCTTAGATAGATATAGTGAAATAATACAAGAAGATAACATAGTTTTAGTAGAAGGTAAGTTAAGCTACAAAGAAGATGAGAATCCAAAAATAATAGCAGAAAGATTTACAGTTTTAAATAAGGAGATAAATAAAAAGATCTATTTAAAAATAGAAAAAGGTAAAAATGTTTCAAAGGAGAAAAAAAAATTAATTAAGTTAATAAAGAATTATTCAGGAATAAATGAAGTTTCGGTTTATATAGAAAATGAAGATAAGAGTTATAGATTACCAAAAAAATATCGAGGTGATGCTTCAAACAAACTATTTGAAGTTGAGCTAAAGGATATTTTGGGGGAAGACAATGTAGTAATCAAATAAAGAATTTATTAATATAAAAATTTATGGTACAATGATAGGGACAATAAATATTTACAGGGACTTAATGAGTCCAATAAGGAGGAATCATGAAAACAATAGGTGTATTAACTAGCGGTGGAGATGCCCCGGGAATGAATGCCGCAATAAGAGCAGTCGTAAGATATGGAATTTATAATAATATAAATGTTTTAGGAATAAAAAAAGGATATAGAGGTCTTGTAGATAACGATATCGAAAAAATGGATCTCTCTTCTGTTGCTGATATAATTCATAGAGGTGGTACAACTTTAGGTACCGCTAGGTGTGAAAAGTTTATGACAAAGGAAGGTTTTGAAGAAGCATTAGAGACTATTAGATATAGAGATATAGATGGATTGGTGGTAATAGGTGGTGATGGATCTTTTAAAGGAGCTAAAGAGCTAAGTGAAGCAGGTGTTAAAACTGTTGGAATACCTGGAACTATTGATAATGACCTAGCTTACACAGACTATACAATTGGATTTAGCACTGCATTAGAGACAATCTTAGATGCAATCAGTAAAATTAGGGACACTTCTTCTTCCCACGAAAGAACTATAATCATGGAAGTAATGGGAAGAAATTGTGGAGATCTAGCACTATATTCAGGACTAGCCGGAGGAGCTGAAATGGTTTTAATTCCCGAAGCTGAAATTAATATTCAAGAAGTTGCTGAAAAAATCAATCAAGGCATGGCTAGAGGAAAAAAGCACAGTATTATAATGTTGGCGGAAGGAGCTGGAGATGCTTACAGTATTAGGGATCAAATAAATGAATACATTGATGTACCTATTAGATGTACTGTGTTAGGGTATATTCAAAGAGGAGGAACTCCAGTATCTTATGATAGATTATTAGGTAGTAGGATGGGTGCAAATGCTGTAAAATGCCTGATGGAAGGAAACAACAATGTATTATTAGGTACAAAAAATGCTAAAATATTTGATATGGGCATAGAAGAAGCTTTAAATATGGAAAAGAAATTTGATGAGGAAGCATTTTTATTAACAAAAATTCTTTCGATTTAGGAGGTAATTATGAGAAAAACAAAGATTGTATGTACGTTAGGACCTGCAACTGATGACAGGGAAATTCTAAAAAAACTTATGAAAGCTGGATTAAATGTTGCTAGATTTAATTTTTCCCATGGAACTCACGAAGAGCAGAAAAAAAGAATGGACTTAGCCAAAGAAGTTTCTAAGGAACTAGGATTACACATAGGGTTTATGTTGGACACAAAAGGCCCGGAGATAAGAACTGGAGATTTTGAAAACGGAATAGTAAAACTTCAACAAGGTGATGAATATATTCTAACTTCAAGAGAAATAACAGGAAATCAAAAGGAAGGACATATACAGTATGACCATTTAGGTAAAGATTTAAGTATTGGAAATCACATACTAATTGACGATGGTTTGATTAGTATGGAAGTAGAAGAAATAATAAATGATGATGATGTAAGGTGTAGAGTACTAAATTCAGGTGAAATAAAAAATAAAAAAGGTGTAAATATACCAAATGTAAAATTAAACCTTCCATCTTTAACACAAAAAGATAAAAAAGATCTTCTCTTCGGCATAAAAAATGACGTTGATTTTGTTGCGGCATCATTCATTAGAAAAAAAGAAGATGTTTTAGAAATTAGGGAATTTTTAGAAGACAACGGATGTAAAGAAATAGGAATAATTTCTAAAATTGAAAATAGAGAAGGTGTAGATAATATTGATGACATACTTAGAGTATCAAATGGCATAATGGTAGCTAGAGGAGATTTAGGAGTTGAAATTGATGCTGAAGAAGTACCATTAGTACAAAAAGATATTATTAATAAATGTAACAAAGTAGGAGAACCAGTAATAACAGCCACACAAATGCTTGATTCAATGATAAGAAACCCAAGACCTACTAGAGCAGAGGTAAGTGATGTTGCTACTGCTATATTTGAAGGTTCAGATGCAATTATGCTTTCAGGAGAAACAGCAGCTGGAAAATATCCAGTAGAAGCAGTAGAAACAATGGTAAATATTGCATGTAAAATTGAAGACTCACTAGATTATGAAGAAATATTTAGAGCAAAGTCTGATATATCTGACAATACTATTACAAATGCTATTAGTGTTGCAACATGTAGAACCACATTATCTTTGGATGCATCTGCTGTAATCACAGCAACTTCATCAGGTTATACAGCAAGAGAAGTTGCAAAATTCAGACCTAAAGTACCAATAATTGCTGCAACACATTCAGATAAGGTTATGAGAAAGATGTCCTTAGTTTGGGGAGCTTATCCTATTAAAATTGGCAAAGTTAATGCAACAGATGAATTAATAGATTTGTCTGTTAATGAAGCTTTAGAAAAAGGTTATATAAAAAATGGAGACTTAGTTGTAGTAACAGCAGGAGTACCAGTAGGAATAGCTGGAAGCACCAATCTTATAAAGGTACATGTAGTTAGTCAACTTCTATTTAAAGGTGTTGGAGCTGGTAAACAGACAATTTATGGTAAAGCTGTGCTAGGTAAAACCGCTGATGAAATTGACAGTAAATTCAACGAAGGGGATATAATAGTTACTACAATGACAGAAAAAGATATGATACCTTATATGGAAAAGGCAAGTGCAGTTATAACTACAGAAGGGGGATTAACATCTCATGCATTTATTGCTGGAATGAATCTTGGACTGGAAGTAGTTGTAGGATTTGAAAATGCATTTAAAGAGTTAGAAGATGGAGAATTTTTAACTATTAATGGAAGAAGAGGAGTAATTTATAGAGGAGAAGCAAGAGTTTTATAATCACAACATAAAAATAGGTGATTTGACACATTACCCATTGAAAAAAATGCAAATAAGTAGTATCATTTAATAAATAAAAATATGAGGTGATAAAATGGCAATTATGGTAGCGGAACATGGAAAGTGGCCTGCTAAAAATGATCCAATTTTTATGATAGCAGGAAAGGCTGCAGAAGCAAAGGAAAAACATGGTGCGGACAAGGTTATTAATTCAACTATAGGAGCTTTGATGCATGATGATGGAAGTTTAGTAGCTTTTGACTCTGTTTATACAACATTAAAAAATTTGAATAATGATGAAATAGCTGCATATGCACCAATTCAAGGAACCAAAGAATTTTTAGAAGCAGTAGAATTAAATTGCTTCGGACAATACAGACCAGATGCTTACATTAAATCAGTGGCAACTCCTGGAGGTACCGGAGGAGTTAAACA
The DNA here is from genome assembly GCA_033549325.1 of Bacillota bacterium. GTDB lineage: Bacteria > Bacillota > Clostridia > Tissierellales > Dethiosulfatibacteraceae > UBA8670. The sequence continues at coordinate 9,700 of JAWSUU010000022.1, forward strand.
GGCGGTTTGGAACTATACAAATCCAGGGGATAATATCCTTACAACCAACTGGTACTGGTCACCATACAATACCATAACAGAAGAAATAGATAGAGGAGTAGAAACTTTTGATATTTTTGATGAAGATGGAAAATACAATCTAAAAGATCTAAAAGAGAAATCTAAAAGATTATTAGAAAAGCAAAAGAGATTACTGTTAATATTAAATACACCAGCTCACAATCCTACTGGGTACAGTGTATCCGATGAAGAATGGGATGAAATTATAGATTTCATGAAAAAAGAAGCTGAAGATAAGGAAAACAAAATAACTATTTTGGTTGATGCAGCATACATTGAGTTTGCCGGCGAAAAAGATGAAAGAAAGAAGTTTTTTAAAAAATTCACGAATTTACCGGATAATCTGTTTATAATGGTTGCATTTAGCACATCAAAAAGTCATACAATGTACGGATTAAGAAGTGGAGCAGTGATTGGAATTTCAAGCAATGAAGAAATTGTTGAAGAATTTTATTATACCTGCTTGCATACAGCAAGAGCCAATTGGTCAAATGGTACTAGAGGAGCAATGACTACAGTAGCAAAAATAACTAATGATAAAAATCTCAATGAGCAGTATGAAACAGAAAAAAATATATACAAAAAATTATTAAGAAAAAGAGCTGAAGCTTTTGTGGAAGAATCAGAAAAAGTGGGCCTTGAGATACTTCCTTACAGAGATGGATTTTTTGTAAGTATTCCATGCGATGATCCACAGGAAGCAAGTAAAAAACTAATGGAAGAAAATATATTCGTGGTACCTTTACAAAAGGGATTAAGATTTGCAGTATGCGCTGTATCAGAAGAAAAATGTAAAACAGCACCTGAAAAAATAAAAAAAGCTTTAAATAAGTAATAAATATGAAGGTTATTTGTTCAAATAGTGGGTACTAATTGAATAGATAACCTTTTTTGTTTAATTTTAAATATGTTCACGTATTTAATACAAAATTTATCTAATGTAGTTGATAAGTGAACAAATCGATGGTAAAATATAATAAAAAGAAGGTTTAGGAGGAAATTTATGACTAAAATGATGGATGCTTTAGTTAAGAAATATCCAAAAGAAGGTTTATGGATGGAGAAAGTACCTGTACCGGAACTTAAATACGGAGAAGTAATGGTAAAAATTCATAAAACTTCTATATGTGGGACAGATGTTCATATTTATGATTGGAACCAGTGGGCTCAAGAAACTATACCAACACCAATGACTATAGGACATGAGTTTGTAGGAGAAATAGTAGAAATAGGTAAAGGAGTTGTGGATCTTCATGTAGGTCAGATTGTTTCTGGTGAAGGTCATATTGTATGTGGTAAATGCAGAAATTGCTTGGCTGGAAGAAGACATCTCTGTAAAGATACTATGGGTGTCGGAGTTAATAGAACTGGAATTTTTTCAAATTATGTAGCATTGCCGGCATCAAATATTTGGGTGCCTCATGGAAATATTCCTGAAAAAATAATGAGTATTTTTGATCCTTTAGGTAATGCAGTACATACTGCCTTGTCCTTTGATTTGTTGGGTGAAGATGTACTTATAACAGGAGCAGGACCTATAGGAGCAATGGCAGCAGCTGTGGCAAAACATGCAGGAGCAAGAAATGTTGTAATTACAGATTTAAATGAATACAGATTAGATTTAGCTAAAAGACTTGGAGCAGATAGAGTAGTAAATATTACAAAAGAAAAAATTTCAGATGTAATGATAGAATTAGGGATGACTGAAGGTTTTGATGTTGGAATGGAAATGTCTGGAAACGATAAAGCTTTAAATTCTATGATTGACTCTATGGTCCATGGAGGTAAAATAGCTATATTAGGAATACAGGATATGGAAACCAGCGTAGATTGGAATAAAATAGTATTTAATGGATTGCACCTAAAAGGAATTTATGGTAGAGAAATGTATGAAACTTGGTACAAGATGAATGCAATGCTTCAATCTGGATTAGATGTTTCTGAAGTTATAACTCATGAATTCCACTACACAGATTTTCAAAAAGGATTTGATGTAATGAAAAGTGGTAACAGCGGAAAGGTAATACTAAACTGGATTTAATTAATTATTAAATCAAGGAGGTTTTTATGTATAAATCAAGTAAAGAAATTTATAAAAAAGAACTTAAAGAAATCAAAGAAAGTGGTCTTTGGAAAGAAGAGAGAATAATAACTACACCTCAAAGTAGCAGAATAAATACAACTAAGGTAGATGGAGTTTTAAATATGTGTGCTAACAACTATTTAGGATTGTCTAACAATGAAGAAGTTAGAGAATCGGCTAAAAAAAGTTACGATAATTGGGGTTACGGTTTATCTTCGGTAAGATTTATATGTGGAACTCAAAATATCCATAAACAATTGGAAGACAAACTTTCAGAATTTTTAAAAACTGAAGATACAATATTGTATTCATCATGTTTTGATGCTAATGGTGGATTGTTTGAAACAATAACTACTCAAAAAGACGCTATAATTAGTGATGAACTCAATCATGCAAGTATAATAGATGGTGTTAGATTAAGTAAGGCAATGAGATATAGATATAAAAACAACAACATGAAAAGCCTGGAAGAACAGCTTAAAAAAGCAGAAGAAGATGGTGCTAGAATAAAACTTATTGCTACTGATGGAGTTTTCTCTATGGATGGTATTATTGCAAACTTAGAAGGAATTTGTGATTTAGCAGACAAGTACAATGCATTAGTAATGGTTGATGATTCTCATGCTGTTGGATTTGTAGGGAAAAAAGGAAGAGGAACTCACGAGTACAGAAATGTAATGGATAGAGTAGATATAATCACAGGTACTCTAGGCAAAGCTTTAGGAGGCGCCAGCGGTGGATATACGAGTGGAAGAAAAGAGATAATTGATTTGCTTAGACAAAGATCAAGACCTTATTTATTTTCCAATACATTATCTCCTGCTATAACTGCTGCTTCATTAACTGTACTAGATATGCTGATGAAAGATACAAAATACAGAGATAAATTGGAAGAAAACACAAGATATTTCAGAGAAAAAATTAAAGAAATAGGTTTTGAAATTATTGAGGGAGAACATCCTATAGTACCAATAATGCTTGGAGATGCTGTCCTTTCTCAAAAAATGGCAGATAGACTTTTAGAAAAAGGAGTTTATGTAATTGGATTTTATTTTCCTGTAGTACCTAAAGGGCAGGCAAGAATAAGAACACAAATATCAGCGGCTCATTCTAGAGAAGACTTAGATTTTGCTCTCAAAGCATTTAAAGAAGTTAAAGAAGAGCTACTTTAATAGTTTAAAAAAGAAAAGCTTATTAATTATTTCTTAATAATTAATAAGCTTTTTGTTATAAAAGTTAAATTATGTGGTATAATTATAATGGAGTGGGAATCAAAATATATAAAGGGAGGTCCATATGAAAAACAGAAAAATTTTAATTTTTGTATTAACATTTGTTTTAGTAATTTCTACTATGGTGATGCCTGCATTTGCTGAAAGTTACACAGTTCAGAGTGGAGATGTATTATGGAGAATAGCTGAAACATATGGAGTAACTGTTGATCAATTAGTTGAACTTAACAACATCGAAAACAGAAATCTTATTTATCCCGGAGAGGTATTTCAGATTCCAGGAACAGTTGGAGAAACTGATGAAGAAGCAGTTGAAGCACCTGCCGTAGATGAAGAGGTAATGATTACTATTGTACATACCAACGATACTCATGCTAGAGTTGAAGCAGGTGGCTATGATGGAATGGGATTTGAAAGAGTTGCGACAATAGTTAAGCAAATGGAAGCTGCAAATCCAAACACGTTAGTACTTGATGCTGGAGATGCTTTTCATGGACAGACTATAGCACAACTTAACGAAGGAGAAAGCATTATTAAGATATTTAACGAAATAGGATACGATGCTATGACTCCGGGTAACCATGACTTTAACTACGGAAAAGAAAGATTATTAGAACTTGATGAAATGGCAGAATTCCCAATAGTAGCAGCAAATGTAATGTATGAAGACTATTCAGAATTCTTGCCAGGATATACTATAAAAGAAGTTGACGGAGTTAAAATTGGCATATTTGGTATATCAACACCTGAAACCAAATATAAATCTCATCCTAAAAACACAGAAGGACTAGATATATTTGATCCTGTAATAGCATCAAAATTTATGGTTGCAAAACTTGAAGATGATGTAGATGTAATAGTAGGATTGGTTCATTTAGGATTAGATGAAAGCAGCGAACATACTAGTAGATTAGTTGCTGAAAATGTTGAAGGTATAGATATATTAGTTGACGGTCACAGTCATTCCGAGTTGACTGAAGGATTAATGGTTGGAAATACGTTAATAGCCCAAGCAGGTGGCTATGACAATAACGTAGGTATCATTGATTTAGTAGTTAAAAATGGAATGGTTGCATCTAAAACAGCTAGACTTATAAATAAAGAAGAAGCAGCAGATTTAGACCCAGATCCAGCTATAACTGCTATAATAGCAGAAGTTCAGGAAATTAATGATTTAATTACTGAAGAATTTGTTGTTACCTCAGATATAGATTTAGAAGGTGAAAGAGAGAATGTAAGAACCGGAGAAACTAACCTTGGGAACCTAATTACAGATGCAATGGTTGACTTTACTGGAGCTGACGTAGCATTAACAAACGGTGGTGGAATTAGAGCATCAATACCAGCTGGAGATATTACAGTAGGTGATGTAATTACAGTATTGCCATTTGGAAATTACGTAGTAACTATTGATGTAACTGGTGCTGAATTAGTCCAAGCTCTTGAGCATGGTTTAAGTTCATATCCTGAGACACTAGGAGCATTTCCTCATATATCAGGAATGAACGTAGTATTTGATCCAAGTCAAGAAGTTGGAAGTAGAGTAGTAGAAGTAACTGTAGATGGTGAAGAACTAGATCCAGAAGCTATTTATTCACTAGCAACCAATGATTTCTTGGGAGCAGGTGGAGATGATTACACAATGTTTGGAGACAATGAAATAACAGCTCTATACCCAGGACTTGACGAGATACTAATAGATTACATAAGAGAATACGGAACTGAAGGTTCTCCTGTAGAAGGAAGAATTCAAACCGTTGATGAAGTTTCATATCTATACTTAAACACAGTAGCTTAATAATTATCAAAATTCAAGATGAGCTGTAAATATTAAGGTGCAGCTCATCTTTTTATTTATCTTTAGGCAGCTTTTTCTTTATATAGATTAGATAAATTAGTAGCATTAATTGATTTTACCACTATTTTATACAGTAAAACTGTGATAGGTGTATTGATAACTGCAGTAGGAAGTACAACAGTAGCTAACAATATATCAAAACCTACTGGTAAACCTACTAAAGATAATGCAGTCAGTAAAAATACAGAACCACTGAATAACGTACCTGTAAATCCTATAATACCTAATGCAGGGACTCTATTGCTGTATTTACCAAATATTTTTATCATTCCAAGTATTAAAAATGCAGTTAAAAATTTATCTACTAAATTAGCTACTTGACCGCCAGGAAATGCTGTAGTCATAGCTGTAATAATACCAGCTAGTAAACCTGTAAGAATTGTATTTTTAACGGTTGGGTTAAGTAATATGCAAACAAAGGTTATACTTAACATAATATCACCTTTCATACTGCCAATACCTATAGGTATAAAATTTCTTAAAATAAAACCAATTGCCAGAAGTAAAGCTGTTACTAAATTTTTTCTTAAATCCATATTTTTTTCCATTTTGAAACCTCCATTTTTTGTTTTTTTAAAATTTCTTTTTATTTTAAGTTTGCTTTTGAATTTAACAATTAACTTTCATAACATCTTCACCCCTCCTTTCAAAAACAAAAAAAGCTCTCCGTCCACGAAGGGACGAAAAGCTTTACTTTCCGCGGTGCCACCCAAATTAGGTATAAAAAACCTCAGCTTCAGATACAGAAATCAATCGATATCATATTCCTATAACGGGGAAAACCGGCATCAGATACTGTTATTCTCATTGCATCTCCCAAGGCCATTCACTAAAAATATTAATATCGAATTTCCAGCAACATCGACTCTCTCTAATAAACATTTATTAGCTACTTCTCTTGATCAAAGATTTTAAATTTTCTTAATAATATATTAAATATTAATTTATGTCAAGCATAAATTTAATTTATTATATCCAGGTATAATTTAATATAATATATACTATATACATACCCAATAGAAAAATACCTTCTTTTTTATCAATATCTGAGCCCTTTTTAGAAAAATATCTAAAGGCAAAAAGTATTATAAGCATAGTTGGGAATTGCAGTTTGTAAAAACTAGAGGGAACTGATAGACCACCTGAAGTTGCAGAAGCAGCTCCACCAACAACGAATAATACATTTAAAATATCCGCACCTATAATATTACCTATAGCAAGTTCGCCATGGCCTTTTCTGACAGCTGTTATTGCAGTTATAAGCTCTGGCAAACTAGTACCAAAGGCTACTAGTGTAGCAGCTATAATACTTTGAGGAATACCAATTCTTGTAGCTCCAATTTCTACGGTAGGTATCAAAACTTTTGAAGAAATTATAACTAAGGTTATTCCAATTATAAGTAAAATCAATTGTGCAGCTACAGGTTTATCTTCCGGATCCACATCAACTTCTTCTAACGAAATTCCTTCAGCAGGAGTATCCTTTGCCAGCTTAATAGAATAATAAATATAAGCTGCTAATAGTACTAAGAGCATTATTCCAACTGCTTGAGAAATGTTACCTCCAGGTCCAGATGATAAAAAAGGTAGACTGACTAATACTAAAAGTATACCTGCTAAATACTGTATACGACCCTGTTTGTCTACAGTTCCTTTATCAAGAGGAAGATGTCCAAGTAGAGAAGCTAGTCCTATAATTAATCCTGTATCTGCAATAATTGAGCCGACAGCATTACCAAGTGCTAGATCGGGATTTCCGTTAATTGCAGCAAGCACAGATACAGAAGCTTCTGGTAAAGTTGTACCTAATGATACTATCGTAGCTCCTATTATAATTTTTGGAACACCCCATCTAATAGATAAGCTAACGGCTTGAGTTACGAGTATATCAGCACCTTTGCTTAAGGTGAATAATGAAAAAGCACCTACTAAAAGCAATACTAGTGTGGGTAAGTTTAATAAAAATTCGTGTAATATTGCATCCATCATTGTTCTCCTTTCAGTAAATAAAAAACTCCACAATTTACTCAACAAAAATTTATTAAGTAAATTGCAGAGTCTCACTTAGCATAAAATGCCACCTAAACCGGGAAATATTTTCCGTAATGACGATTTAAGTTCTTTTGAAAGATAGTTACTCCCTCTTGTTTGAAATTATATTCCTAAGAATATTAGATGTCAAGTAAAATTTCAACAAGGATAATATAATATAAAAATATACAGTATATTAATAAATTGTTAAGATATTATCTTGACGAAAATATCTAAATATCGTAATATATAGATATTAAAAATATTAAAGAGAGGAAAAAAATGAAAAAATTGGAATTTGAAGAATTTTTTCTTGAAGATAGTGCCGATCTATTTAAAGCTTTAGGTCATCCTTCTAGATTATGTATTCTCTATAATTTAATTGAAAAAAAAGAAGGAACTGTCTCGGAAATGCAAAGCTGTTTAAATGAACCTCAATCTACCGTTTCCCAACATGTAGCTAAATTGAGAACTTTAGGTATTATAAGAGGAGATAGAAATGGTACAGAAATTAACTATAAGATTGTTAATGAAAGAGTAGTAGAAATTTTAAAAATATTGAGAAAAAATAAAGGAGAGTAATATGTCAAAAAAAGTTTTAATTGTTGGTGGGGTTGCTGGTGGAGCTAGTGCAGCAGCAAGACTTAGAAGAAATGATGAAAATGCAGAAATAATCATATTTGAAAGAGGAGAGTACATTTCTTTTGCAAACTGCGGATTGCCTTACTATATCGGGAATGTAATAGAAGAAAGAGAAAGCCTTTTAGTAGAAACGCCCGAAGAAATGAACAAAAGATTCAAAATTGATGTAAGGGTTAATAATGAAGTTATTTATATTGATAGAGATAATAAAGAAATAGAAGTAAAAAATATAAAAACTGATGAAACATATAGAGAAAGCTACGATAAGTTAATTTTATCTCCAGGATCTTCGCCTTTAAAGCCGCCTATACCTGGTATTGATTCACCAAATATTTTTACAATATGGAATATTCCTGACACTGATGCTATTAAAAAATTTGTAGAATCAAAAGATATTAAAAAAGCTGCTGTTGTTGGTGGAGGATTCATAGGATTAGAAATGGCTGAAAATCTTCACGAATTAGGATATCAAGTATCAATAGTAGAATTAGCTGATCAAGTTATGGCACCTATAGATTATGAAATGGCCCAAATATTACATAAAAACATCACAACAAATTGTGTTGACTTAAGATTAAATGATGGAGTTAAGGAATTTAATTATAAAAATGGTTTAACTGAAATAACCTTAAATAGCGGAGATAAAATAGATGCGGACATAGTTATATTAGCCATAGGTGTAAGACCAAACAGCGAACTGGCTAAGGAAAGCGGACTTGAGATAAATCAAAGAGGAGGGATAGTAGTTGACAACACTATGAAAACTTCTGATGATGATATATATGCTGTAGGAGACGTTATTGAAGTAGAAGACTTTATTAATGGTGGAAAAACTATGGTGCCCCTTGCAGGACCGGCAAATAAACAGGGAAGAATAGCAGCTAATAACATTGCTGGAATTAGTGATACATATAAAGGAACTCAAGGGACTTCCGTTGCAAAGGTATTTGACTTTACTGTTTCTTCAACGGGAGCAAATGAAAAAACTTTAAAAAAATTAGGTAAAAAATACAATGAAGATTATTTGGTTGCTTATGCACATAATAACAATCATGCAGGATATTATCCAGGCTCTTCAAAGATAAACATGAAACTAATATTCGGAAAAAAAGATGGAAAAATTCTAGGTGTACAGGCTGTTGGGATTGATGGTGTAGAAAAAAGAGTGGATGTAATAGCTACATCAATGAGATACGGTGGTACAGTATATGATTTAGCAGATTTAGAACTTGCATATGCCCCTCCCTACGGATCAGCCAAAGATCCGGTAAATATGCTTGGTTTTTTAGGAGAAAATATTCTGGAAGGTAAAATGGATATAATTCAGTGGTTTGAATTATATAATTTAAATGAAGAAGAGTACACAATAGTTGACGTGAGAGAAGAAGAGGAAAGAGATTTAGGATTTATACCTAACTCTATAAATATATCAGTAGATGATCTCAGAGAAAATTTACACAGACTTGATAAAAAGAAAACTATAGTACTGTATTGTGCAACAGGTATTAGAGCCTATGTAGCTACAAGAATACTTCTTCAAAATGGATTTGAAAAAGTAAAAAATCTTCTAGGAGGATTTACTACATACACCGACACTGAATTTGATATTAGGGATTCATCTTTGTTAGGTACAGTACCACAACTTGAGCCTGAGAAAGAAGTAGTTGAAAATATTGATTTTGATAAAATTGAAAAAACCACTTTAAATTGCAGCGGACTTCAGTGTCCAGGACCTATAATGAAGGTTTACGAAAAAATTAAAACTATGAATGATGGAGAGTATTTGGAAGTTAAAGCAAGTGACCCAGGATTTTTCGCTGATATTGCTTCCTGGTGTCAAAGAACAGGAAATACTCTTATAAAAACAGAAAAAATAAATAAAGAATTTGTAGTGCTTCTTAAAAAAGGTATGGAGATTGAAAAAGCTGACAGTGGAAAAATGCAGAAAATTATGGAAAAAACCGATAAGTCTATGGTCGTGTTTAGTGGTGAATTAGATAAAGCACTAGCATCCTTTATAATAGCCAATGGTGCTGCTGCCATGGGAAGAAATGTCACTATGTTTTTCACTTTCTGGGGATTAAATATTTTAAGAAAAGATGAAAAAATTAATGTAAAAAAGAATTTCATGGAAAAAATGTTTGGAGCAATGATGCCTAGAGGAAGTAAAAAGCTTAAGCTTTCAAAAATGAATATGGGCGGAATGGGTTTAGCTATGATGAAAAAAATCATGAAAGAAAAAAACGTGGACAGTTTAGAAGCTCTAATAAAACAAGCGCAAAATAACGGAGTGAGAATGGTAGCTTGTACTATGTCTATGGATGTCATGGGTATAAAAGAAGAAGAACTGATAGATGGGATTGAATATGCAGGAGTAGCTACTTTCTTATCTTCAGCAGAAAAATCAGACGCATCACTGTTTATTTAAAGGTAAAATAACAAAAAAACAGTAATATATCAGAAAAAAATGATATTTTACTGTTTTTTTTATGTAAAAATGAAAAAAACATTTTCAAAATTGATGAAAGTGTTGTAAAATAAACATGAGTGTAGAATTTGGGAGGGAATTATGAAATATATTGATGTTGAAAACTTTTTAACAGAATTAAAATCTGTAAATTCGTGTAAAATTGTTTGTGATGAAAAAGACAATATAGAAGAAATCCATATTTTAGCTGACAACGGTAGAAACAGCAAACAAATATCAAGAGATATACAATCTACTTTATTATCAAAATTTAATTTAGATGTTGATTATAAAAAAATCAGCATAGCACAGATCAATGAAAAGGCGAAATTCAACATCAACCGAAGGATTAAACTGGAATCTACTAATTACGAAACTTGTGGAGAAAATTTAAGCGTTCATGTTACCCTGAAGCTAAATGATACATCTTACCAGGGAGAAGCTGCAGGAATTAGAACTGAAAGAAATACTTTGAAAATTGGTGCAGAAGCTCTCTTAAAAGCTGTAGAAGATATTACAAAAAGATACAATACCTTTCTTCTTGAATCCCTTGAGCTCAAATCATTTTCCGGAAGGGAAATAATATTAGTAGCTGTAAGTGTAGTAGAAGATGGAAGAGAAGATGTACTTTGCGGATCAGCTTTCGTAGAATTCTCCAGATTAGAAGCTACAGTAAAAGCGTGTTTAAGTGCCGTTAACAGAAGGACATTAAAATATATAAATATTTAGTAATTAAAAGACCGGCATAATATATTACAAAAAAGCGAAGCGAATATAGCCTGCTAACTAGCGAATTGGCAGAGATGATTAAAAGGAGGCTATATTCATGAAAAAAATATTAGCTGCATTAGTATCTTTATTAGCATTGGTACTTGCAAGTGGTGCGAACTTTTCTTGGTTATAAGATAAACTATTAGTTTAGCCGGTCTTTTATTTTTAGGAGGAAGTTATGAAAGGTATACCCAATAGACTCAAATTATACATAACAGTATTATCACTTTCTGCAATAGCTCTTCTTGCATATTTAAGCTCAAATTATAAATTAATCAATAGTGCCTCATTTTTAGTATTCAGTATTTTAATGATAATTGCCGAGACTTTTTTAATACAACTACCTGGGATAGGTGCAGTATCAGTGAGCTTTGCCCTAAGTTTTGCTGCAATAATTATAAGCGGTCCACTAACTGCTGCATTAATTACTGCTATAGGACTAACATTTAGAAGACCTTATGTAGAAGGAAGGGGTTACGTTCATATATTTAATTCTCCTCCTTATAAAACTATATATAATGCATCTCAAAGCATATTGTGCGCAGGTTTGTCGGGGATTTTATATATCTACATACAGAACAATTTTGCCTATTTAGGTGTAGTAGCTGATACTATGGCATTAGTATTAACAGTAATAGCTTATGTAATTTTAAATACTTCTATTATGACACTTCTTATTAAATTTTTAAACGGTGGTAAAATAATAGCTATTTGGGGAGAAAATTTTAAAGGTGTATTTTTAAATGCAGCCGCAATAGGTCTTTTAGGAATAATAGTAGCTTTTACATACAATAACTACGGGATTGGTTCTGTTGTACTTTTCTTTGTACCTTTGCTTTTAGCAAGGTATTCATTTAAGCTGTATGTTGATATGAGAAAGAACTATATGGAAACTGTAAAAGCTTTAATCAATGCTGTAGAAGCAAAAGATCCCTATACCAGTGGTCATGCTTCAAGAGTAGGAAAATATGCAGTTGAAATAGGAAAAGAACTAGGACTAACCTCCTTTGAATTAGATAAAATAAGAAATGCGGCGCTGCTTCATGATATCGGTAAAATAGGAGTAGACGATAGAATATTAAACAAAAATAAAGGCCTTAATAATTTAGAGTATGAAGTGATAAAAAATCACCCTTCTACAGGATATGAAATAATTAAGGAAATAGAATTTTTAAAAGGTTCTATAGATATAGTTAAACATCACCACGAAAGATGGGATGGTAAAGGCTACCCCGACGGATTAAAAGGAGAAGAAATTTCACAATTGGTGTCTATACTTACTATTGCTGATTCTTTCGATGCAATGACAACAGATAGACCTTACAGAAAGGCATTTTCATTTGAAAAAGCAGTATTTGAAATTGAGAATAATGCAGGTACTCAATTTAATCCTAATATAGTAGATGATGCTATTAAAGCACTGGGTAAATGCGTCTATGTAGATAAGGTTAATAAGGAAATGGTATCATGATACAAGAGTTAATAATTACGGGTTTTATATCAACAGCTGTAGCATACTTTAGAAATAAAGATATCTCAAATCTTGAGAATATAAAAATTAAGGGTTTGGGATTTTTTATATTTAGTTTGTTAATGCAAAGCGGTGGAGTATATATTGCTTTAAATTACACTAGTACGAATATTGGAAGTTTTATTAACGAATATTTTATCTGGATTCACTGTATTTCATATCAATTAATCCTGATAGGAATAGTTTTGAATTTAGAAAAAACATATATGAAAATTTTCTTTTTTGGAACTGTACTAAACTTTACAGTAATACTATTTAATGGCATGAAAATGCCCGTTAGATTACCATTAGATATTAGTAATGCTTGGGAAAATTTTATTGTTTTAAACAGTAGTAGGGATTTAATACATACAATTATGAACAGTAACACCAGACTTAATTTTTTAGGAGATATATTTGTTTTGAGAGATCCTTATCCTTTTACAAAAGCTGTTAGTATAGGAGATATATTTTTGCTATTAGGGTTTTTCTTTATGATCCAGGAAGAGAGTAAATTTAAAATCAAAAATAAAAAACAACAAAAAACCGGCTAGGCCGGTTTTTTAAATTGGTTTATTTTCAATAGGGCTGGACATTATG
>JAWSUU010000023.1:0-22582 GCA_033549325.1 Bacillota bacterium
TGTTAATACTATTTTAGCTGATTCCTTTGCAGTATCAGGAAAATTAGGACTTATGTCAATTACGGTGGGAGCCGGATTGGGAATATTTTTCGGTATTGTAGCAGCGCTAAATAGAAATAAATTTTTCGACTATTTTGTTATAGTGTTGGCAGTTATTGGAGTATCTGTTCCAAACTTTGTAATTGCTACTACCCTTCAATATACATTTGCTTCAAAACTTGGATGGTTTCCTGTTTCAAGGTGGGGGACCTGGCAGCAGGCAGTTCTTCCCGTCACAGCCTTAGGATTTGCATATATAGCATATATAGCTCGTATGATGAGAACTAGTATGCTGGATGTAATTAATCAAGATTACATTAAAACAGCTAAGGCAAAGGGACTTTCAGGAACACAAATTCTTTGGAAACATACAATTAGAAATGCGATACTACCTATTGTAACTATATTAGGAGTTGCAGTTGCAGGTATAGTTGTAGGTTCACTTGTTATAGAAAATATATTCGGTATTCCGGGTATGGGTAAATATTTTGTTCAAAGTATCAAACAAAATGATTATACTATGATAATGGGAACTACTATATTTTATGCTGTATTACTAATAATTATGATGTTTATTATAGATGTATTGTATGGAATTGTAGATCCTAGAATTAGATTGGATTAGGGGGAAAAACTATGGCAGATAAGAATTTAAGAAAAGAAGATTTTGAAGTAGTAGGTAAGGATTTAAAATCTTCAGAAGAAATAGTAAGAAAAAGTTTGACCTACTGGCAGGACGCATGGATGAGATTGAAAGCTAATAGAGTTGCATTATTTGCTTTAATCATAATTATAATCATGCTTGGGATGGCAGTTTTTGCACCTATGATGACAGAATATTCTTACGATCAGCAAATGTACGATAGAATAAGCCAACCCCCAAATTCTGAAAACTGGTTTGGTACAGATGAATTAGGAAGAGATTTGTTTGCTAGAGTATGGCAGGGAGCACGAACTTCCTTATTTGTAGCTTTTGTCGCAACCATTATAAATGTTACAATTGGTGTTATTTACGGCGGTATATCAGGATATTTTGGTGGTAAAATAGATATAGTAATGATGAGAATTATTGAGATAATTTATTCTATTCCCAGACTATTATGGGTAATCCTGTTATTAGTTGTTATGAAACCGGGAATAAAACCGATAATTATTGCAATAGCAATAACCGGATGGGGTGGAATGGCCCGTGTAGTTAGAGGGCAGGTACTTCAACTGAAACAGATGGAATTTGTTCTTGCAGCAAAAACCTTAGGTGCTGACACAACAAGAATTTTACTTAAACACTTAATTCCAAATACCATGGGACCTATAATAATCAACTTAACATTCCAGGTACCTACAGCTGTTTTTACAGAAGCATTTTTAAGTTATTTAGGACTTGGAATACCAGCTCCAGCAGCAAGTTGGGGTTCGCTAGCACAATCGGGAACAAAGATGATATTATTATATCCTCACATGCTTCTATTTCCGGCGGCAATGATAAGTATATTCATGCTTGCATTTAATTTACTAGGTGATGGATTAAGAGATGCTCTTGATCCTAGACTAAGAGCGTAAGGGGGATAAATATGAGTGAAAATAAAAATGAAAAAATAGATAAAATTAAAAACATAACAGAATCAGATGATGTTTTATTAAATGTAAAAAACCTTCAAGTATCCTTTGATACATATGGAGGAGAAGTTAAAGCTGTAAGAGGAGTAAACTTTTCTCTAGATAAAGGTGAAACATTAGCAGTTGTTGGAGAATCCGGTTGTGGAAAATCCGTAACTGCTCAATCTATAATGCAACTTATACCAATGCCTCCAGGAAAAATTAAATCTGGAGAGGTTTGGCTGGATGGAAGAGATTTATTAAAATATTCTGATAAAGAAATGGAGAAAGTAAGGGGAAAGGAAATAAGTATGATTTTTCAGGATCCTATGACTTCTCTTAATCCTACTATGAAAGTAGGAAAACAAATTATGGAAGCTTTAATTAAGCACCAGAATATGTCAAAAAGCCAAGCAAAGGAAAAAGCAGTTGAAATGCTTAAACTGGTAGGTTTACCTAATCCGGAAAGAAGAGTGGAACAGTATGCTCATGAATATTCCGGTGGTATGAGACAGAGAGCTATGATAGCTATAGCATTATCATGTAATCCAAAGCTTTTAATAGCTGACGAACCTACTACTGCTTTAGATGTTACAATACAGGCTCAGATTATGGATTTAATGGCAGATTTACAGAAAAAATTAGACACGGCTATTATATTGATAACTCACGACTTAGGAGTTGTTGCTGATGTAGCTAAAAAAATCGCAGTTATGTATGCAGGAATAATTATCGAATACGGAACTTACAAGGATATTTTCTACAATCCAAAACATCCGTATACTTGGGGACTTTTACTTTCAGTACCTAGATTAGATGTAAAAAAGGATTTGAGACTTGTGCCAATAGAAGGTACACCTCCAGACCTTATATCACCACCAAAAGGATGCCCTTTTGCAGCTAGGTGTGAAAATGCTATGAAGATTTGTAAAGAAAGAATGCCGGAAGAAATCAAAGTAAACGGTAGCGGAGAAGGAGAGCATTTTGCAAGATGCTGGCTGTATAATGATTTAGCTCCAAAGGTAGATAACCCTGTAACTAAAAGGAGGGCGAAATTAAATGAATGAGACCTTAATAAGTGTTAGAAATTTAAAAAAATACTTTAATGTTAGAGGAGGAAAAACTCTAAAAGCAGTAGATGATATATCCTTTGACATACATAAGGGAGAGACTTTAGGTTTAGTTGGTGAATCCGGATGCGGAAAATCAACTGCCGGTAGAACCATAGTAAGATTATATGAAGCTACTGGTGGAGATATAATATATAAGGATATGAATATCAACAACCTAAATAAAAAACAATTAAAAGATTATACAAGACATGCCCAGATGATTTTCCAAGACCCTTATGCATCATTGAATCCTCGTATGACAGTTACAGATATAGTTGGGGAAGGGATTGATATACACAATCTTTACAAAGGAATGGAAAGACAGAAAAGAATATATGAAATTTTAGAGTTGGTAGGATTAAGTAGAGAGCATGCCAATAGATTTCCCCATGAATTTAGTGGAGGTCAGAGACAGAGAATTGGTGTAGCAAGGGCTTTAGCAATAGAGCCTGACTTCATAGTTGCCGACGAACCAATTTCAGCACTGGATGTTTCGATACAGGCACAGGTTGTAAACCTATTAAAAGATTTACAGGACGAATTAGATCTTACATATCTTTTTATAGCACACGATTTAAGCATGGTAAAACATATATCTGATAGAGTAGCAGTAATGTACTTAGGATCTATTATGGAATTAACTGAAAGTAATGAACTTTACGATAATCCACTACATCCATATACTAAAGCATTAATGTCGGCTGTGCCTATTCCAGATCCTGATGTATCAAGAGCTAAGCAAAGGATAATACTTGAAGGGGACGTTCCTAGTCCCATAGATGTACCTGTAGGATGTAAGTTCCAGGGTAGATGTCCGATAGTAGAAGATATCTGTAAAGTAGAAAAACCAGAGCTTAGAGAAGTAATACCAGGACATGAAGTAGCCTGTCATATGGTTAAAAAACCTTAAAAGCGAATAAATGTTAAAAATATGTAAATTGACAAAAATGTAATAAAATAATATAATTTATTATATTCAATAACCGACAAATCTAATATGTCGGTGAAAATAAAGGACATATGTCCTAAAATTTATACAAGGGGGAATACTTAGTATGAAAAGAAGAATATTAGCGTTATTGTTAGTAATGTCATTAGTATTTACATTGGCATTAACTGGTTGTTCTCAACCTGCTGACGAACCAGAAGAACCAGCAGAAGAACCAGGAGAAGAAGAACCAGGAGAAGAACCAGCAGAAGAACCATCTGAAGAACCCGTAGAACAGGTATTAACATTTAACTGGAACTCAGAACCACCAGATTTAGATCCTCAAACTACTACCGACCAGGTTTCATTTTGGATTATAAATGCAACAATGGAAGGATTAGTAAGACTTGATCCTGACGGTTCAATTGGAGAAGGATTGGCAGAATCTTGGGATATCAGCGATGATGGACTAGAATATACTTTTAATTTAAGAGATGCTAACTGGTCTGATGGAACTCCAATTACAGCAGAAGACTTTGCATTTGCTTGGTTAAGAGTACTTAATCCTGATACAGCTGCACAGTATGCATATCAGTTGTACCATATCAAAAATGCAGAAGCATACAACTCAGGCGAAATCACCGACCCAAGTGAAGTTGGTATTGAAGTGTTAGACGAAAAAACTCTTAAGGTAACTTTAGAAAGAGAAACACCTTTCTTCTTAAGTTTGATGTCATTCATAACTTACGTACCTGCTCAAAAAGCAGCAGTTGAAGAGTTTGGCGAAGACTATGCTTTAGAAGCTGATCAAATGGTATACAGTGGTCCTTTCGTTATTGAAGAATGGGCTCATGAAGATAGTTTAATCTTAGCTAAAAACCCAGAGTACTGGGATGCAGATACTGTTCAGCTTGAGAGAATCGAAGGTGTTATGATTACTGAAAACAACACTAGAATGCAGATGTACGACAATGGTGAACTTGATATAGCTACAGTACCGGCTGAATTCTTAGATAGATATATCGATGATCCAAACTATGTATCTATGGAAGAAGCAGTAACATGGTATCTTCAGTTTAATATGGAAGATGAATGGTTCGCTAATCATAAAATGAGAGAAGCTTTTGCTCTTGCTACAGATGCACAAACATACGTTGATGTAGTTCAAAACGGACTTGGAGTAGTAGCAGAAGGTCACACTCCTGCAACTATGCCTGGAGCTGGTGGAAAATCATTTGGTGAAACAAGAACTAGTGAATTACCAGGATACGATCCAGAAAGAGCAACACAATTATTTGAAGAAGCTTTAGATGAATTAGGCGTAACTAAAGAAGAATTCGAAGAAACAGTTACTATAGTAGCTGGTGAAGGAGACACTTGGTCTAAGATAGCACAGTTCTTCCAAAGTCAGTGGAAAGATACTTTAGGTGTTGAATTATTCATAGAACAAATGTCATTTGCTATGAGACTTGACAGATACAACACTGGTACTTACCAAATTACATATGCCGGATGGGGTGGAGACTACAATGATCCTCTTACATTTATGGATATGTGGGTAACTGATGGTGGAAACAACGACGCATACTACAGTAATCCTGATTATGATGCAGCAATTCAAACTGCACTTACAGGTTCAGGAGATGAAAGATACGAAGCTATGGCTGAAGCTGAAGCTATAATAGCTGAAGATCTTCCAATTTATCCAATGTATCACCCAAGTAGAAACTTAGTAATTAACCCTAAGGTTAAAGGACTAGCTACTTATCCAGTTGGAGCAGATTACGACTTTAAGTGGACTTACATAGAATAAAATTTAAGACTAAAAATATAAAAAAGGCTGTCTTTACGGCAGTCTTTTTTTATGTTAAGATTTAGTGTAAGCTTTTGAAAAGGAGTATATAATGGAAGTTGGAAAATTACCAAATAGATTACTTGAAGAAATCATAATATCAAATATTAAAACGAAAAGAAAAGAAGTCATTGAAAGAGCAGGAGTTGGTAAAGATTGTGCAGTAATTGATTACGGAAATAAATACTGCGTAATATCATCAGATCCTATTACCGGTGCAACAGAAAATATTGGTAAAATAGCTGTAAATGTTGCCTGCAACGATATCGGAGCAGCTGGTGCAGAACCAAATGCCTTGCTTATGACAATATTAGCACCAAAGGGTACAGAGCAAAAGGAAATAGAAAGAATAATGAAAGAAGCAAATGAAGCGGCGGATCTTATAAATGTAGAAATAGTAGGTGGTCATACTGAAGTAACTGATGCAGTTAATAAGATGGTTCTTTCTTTGACAGCTTTAGGTATGAGAGATAAAGAAATAAATAATGAACCTGTAAAAACCGGTGACTTAGTATTAATAAGTAAAGAAATAGGAATAGAAGGAACTTCTATATTATATTCAGAAAACAAAGAATTGCTGGATAGAGAATTGTTTCAAGATAAAAATTTATCGTCAAAAAAAGTAGAAAAGTATATAGATAGATTAAGTGTAGTAAAAGAAGGAGTTATTTGTGGTAAATTAGGGTCTAAATACATGCATGATATTACGGAAGGTGGAATATACGGGGCTTTATGGGAAGCTCATAAAGCAAATAATTTAGGTATACTTGTTGAGGAAGATAGCATTCCTATTTCAGCTGAAACAAAAGCACTTTGCAATTACTTTGATATAAATCCTTATAGACTAATATCTAGCGGGTCAATGTTGATTATAGCAAGTAAAGAGGACAGCTGTAAAATGATTAAAAAACTAAAAAAAGAAAATATAAGATTAGAAATAATAGGTGAGATTATAGATGAGAAGAAGTGTCTAACTCAGTCAGATAAAGAAATAAATGAAATAGATGAACCGGGAAGTGACGAGCTCTATAAAGTAGTGACAAAATAAGGAGGAAATATGCCAAGAGATAATGGAAGAACTTTTGACAGTATAAGAGAAACAAAAATAGATGATGAGTATTTAATTCATCCGGATGGTTCTGTTTTAATAAAGATGGGACAAACAAAGGTCATATGTACAGCTTTCATAGAGGATAAAGTTCCACATTTTTTGAGAAATACAGGACAGGGTTGGGTTACAGCTGAATATGATATGTTGCCAGGTTCTACTGAAAGCAGAAAAATAAGAGCAGCAAAAAAAGGGAAACAGGACGGGAGATCTCAAGAAATTCAAAGACTCATAGGTAGATCCTTAAGATCCGTAGTTAATCTTAACGGCTTTGGTGAACGTACTGTTTGGATAGATTGTGATGTAATACAGGCAGATGGTGGAACTAGAACAGCGGCTATCACAGGAAGCTTTATTGCTATGGTTCAGGCTTTCAATAAACTTAAAGTAAACAATCAAATTGAAAGAATACCTGTTAATTCCTTTGTTTCTGCCATTAGCATAGGCGTTGTAGATGAAGAAAACTTACTTGATTTATGCTATGAAGAAGACAAAAATGCTAAAGTAGATATGAATGTTGTAATGACAGATAAGGAAGAATTTATAGAAATACAGGGAACAGGTGAAGAAGCACCCTTTTCTATGGGAGAACTAATGAATTTACTTGATTTAGCAAAAAAAGGATGCAGTACTTTATTTGAAATTCAAAAAGAAATATTAGGTAAAGATATTTCTAAAGAGATAATGGAGGCATAATGGAAAAAGTAATTTTATCTTCTGATAACAAGGACAAAATCAAAGAGATAAAAGAAATTCTAAAAGATTTAGATGTTAAGCTTCTTTCTAAAAAGGACTTAGGCTTAGATAATTTGGAAGTAGTAGAAAATGGTAAAACTTTAGAGTCTAATGCTTTAAAAAAAGCAAGATCTATTTACGATGTTATTAAAGGGCATATAGTAATTGCAGATGATACAGGATTGTTTGTGGATGCATTAAATGGTGATCCGGGAATATTTTCTGGAAGATACAGTGGTGAAAATGCTACATATGAAGATAATAATGAAAAGTTATTAAAAGAACTTAATGGTCTCGAAGATAGTAAAAGAAGTGCTTATTTTATGACAGTAGCTGCTATAATAGATAAAAAAGGGAATGAACATATAGTTAAAGGCATATGTAAAGGAAAAATAGCTAAAGAATACAAGAGTGAAGGTGGATTTGGATACGATCCATTGTTTATACCTGAAGGCTATGAAGAATCTTTTAGAGAAATGGGAAGAGAGAATAAAAATAAAATCAGTCATAGGAAAAAGGCACTTGAAGAAGTTAGATTAAAAATTGAGGAAATTTTAAATGAGAATAGGAGTAATTAGCGATACCCACAGGAGAGTAGAAGAAATAATTAATAATTTTGAAAATAAATCTTTCGACTTGATAATACACCTTGGTGATTATATAAGGGATGCAGAAATAATTGAAGAAGAATTAAATATAAAGATTGTAAAGGTAAGAGGAAACAGTGATATTAGAGAAATACATGCAGAAGATGAAATAGTAAAAAAAATAAAAGGTAAAAAAATATTAATAACCCATGGTCATAAATATAATATAAAATTCACCTTTGATAATCTGTACTATAGAGCTCAAGAATTAGATGTTGACTTAGTTTTATTTGGTCATACCCATAAACCTTTTAATGAAAAAATAGACAATATTTTATTTTTTAATCCAGGGAGTCCCACCCATCCTAGAAACATCTCTAAAGGAACCTACGGAATAATAGATATTAACGAAGATATAGATGCTAAAATAATAAGTATTAAAAAAACACCATGATGGTGTTTTTTTAATCTTCGTTAAGTTCGCTAATTTCCATTTCTTCTTCAATTTCACTAAATATAGTAAATTTTCCATAACCCTGTTCGAAAAGTCTATTTAACTGTTTACCCATTTTGTTTCTTCTTTCGTAAAGACCTACAATATAGCCTTTATCTCTAAATTTATCAGCAGCATTAATAACTGATGAAAAATTGTCATTTTCATCGTAAAGCATTACCAACTTTTCATCTCCAGGTACTTTAAATTTTTCTTTTATCAACTGATTAGCAAGTCTTTCAAAACCAATAGAAAATCCTATAGCAGGGATTTTTTCTCCTATGAAATTTCCTATCATTTCGTCGTATCTGCCACCGCCGGCAATAGAATACCCTAAGTTTTTATAAGAAATTTCGAAAATAGAGCCGGTATAATACCCCATACCTCTAACTAAAGTGAAATCAAAGATTATTTCATAGTTTTCTTCCCTAATATCGTTAATTGAATTGATAACTGTTTCTATTTCCTTTATAATTTTTTCAGAAACTCCATACTTTGGAAGAACTTCCAAGCCTTTATTGTTTATTTCTGCCATTGCATCTAGTATTTTTTTGACTCTTGACTCTCCGTACTCTTTTTTAGTTAATTCTTTTTTAATACCATCTAGTCCAATTTTATCCAGCTTATCTAAAGTTATACAAACATTTTCAAAATTTTCTTCTTTAAAACCGCAGTTTAGTACTACATCCTTTAATATTCGTCTATCATTTATTCTAACTACAAAATCAGTTACATTTAGTTTTGTTAAAGCTTTAGCAGTGGATGAAATAAGCTGTATTTCAGCCATCTTTGTTTCGTCGCCTATAATATCTATATCGCACTGTTTAAAACTCCTATATCTTCCCTTTTGAGCTCTTTCTGCTCTAAAAACATTGCCTACCTGCATTGCTTTAAAAACCATTGGAAGATCAGCACGGCTGTTACAGTAAAATCTACTTAATGGAACGGTAAGGTCGTATCTTAATCCTAAATCTGTCAAATCATCGACGTCTACTGGTTCTTTATTTAGAGCCTTTTTTAATTTTTTGCCTCTTTTTAAAATTCTGTAAATTAATCTTAAATTGTCTCCTCCCTCACTTCCCAGGAGCCTTTCAATATTTTCTACAACGGGAGTTTCTATTAATTGAAACCCATCTTTTTTATATGTATCTACTATTATTTTTTCTATATAATCTCTTATTTCCTTTTCTTCAGGCATAAAGTCTCTCATACCCTTTGAAGGGTTAACATTAATGCTCATAAAACCTCCTATATTTCAAATGTATTGTAAGAATTTGTTTTTAAATCTATGTAAAGCATTTTGTTTCTCAGTAATTCTCCTTTGTTTGTTAGAAGCTTAATTAATTCGTTTACTTCTAAGGATGCTATTAAAGAAGCTATGTAGGGAAGATTACCCATGGGTTCTTCACCTTTTCCAGGTTCGGAGTCTTTATTTTGATATATTTTTGATATGGTTTTATCTCCAGGCATAATTAAGGATACCTGTCCATACCAACCACCGATAGCACCGTGAATTAATGGGATTCCGTTTTTTTCTGAAAATTCTTCCAGTAAAAATCTTGTTCTTACATTATCAACAGCATCAATAATACAGTCCACATTTTTAGGTAGAAGTTTATCGATATTGTCTTCAGTAATAGTATCTTTAATTTCAGTAAAATCAACATTAGGATTAATTAAATTTATTCTTTTTTTAGCTTCATTTACCTTAAATAAACCCAGATTCTCTGAATTAGACAGAAGCTGTCTGTTTAAATTTGATTCATCAAAAACATCTCCGTCCACTGCTGTAATTTTTTCAATACCTATTCTGCTTATATACTCTAATATATTTCCACCTAAGCCACCACATCCTATTACGCAAACCTGGGAATTGTTAAGCTTTTCAACATCTTCAACAGATAAGGCATTTAAATTCTTAACATATCTTTTATCCATTATATCACCCTTTTCATAAAACTATATTATAGTATAACATAAGTTTATATTTTTTAAAAAAATAATTTATTTTTACAAATAATTATTTGTGATATACTAATTATATAATAATAAAAAAAGGGTGAAATAATGAAAGATAAAGGTTTTATAAGAACTGGGGCAGCAGTACCTAAAATTAAAGTTGCAGATTTAGAATTTAATAAAAAGCAAATAATCGAGAGTATAAATAAGGCTGAAGAAAAAAAAATTGATATACTTGTGTTTCCAGAGTTGTCATTAACGGGATATACCTGTGGTGATTTATTTTTTCAATCCATTATAATTAAAAAAACACAGGATCTTATTATAGAGATATCAAAAAATACTATTAATAAAAAAATGCTAGTTTTTATTGGAGCTCCATTATATAAAGACGGTAGCTTATATAACTGTGGAGTAGCATTAAATGATGGTAAAATTTTAGGAGTAGTACCTAAAAGTTTTATTCCTAACTACAATGAGTTTTACGAAAAAAGATGGTTTTCCTCTGGATGTAATATTGAGGGATCCCAGATAAAAATTGGAGAAAAAAGCTACAATTTTGGAACTGATTTATTATTTAAATCAGATATTATAGACGTAACAGTAGGAGTTGAAATATGTGAGGACTTATGGGCTCCAATAACTCCTTCACAGACTCATTCATTAAATGGAGCAAATCTTATTGTTAATCTTTCAGCATCCAACGATATTGTAGGAAAAAGCATTTATAGAGAAAAATTAGTTTCTCAACAGTCTGCAAAATGTATATGTGGATATGTATACTCTTCTGCTGGATACGGAGAATCTACAACGGATTTAGTTTTCGGTGGAAATATTTTAATATCAGAAAATGGAAGTATAATAGAAAATGATAAGAGATACAGTTTAGAAGAAAAACTTATTTTTAATGATATAGATATTGATAAAATAAATCACGATAGAGCTAAAAATACTGTATTTAATGATAATAAAAATTATGTAAAAAATTACAGAATAACTACTTGTTCTTTGAAAGAAAACAAAGATGTTGAACTTAATAGAATTATAGATCCTTATCCATTCGTACCCAAAGATGATGAAGATAGAAATGAAAGATGCAGTGAAATATTCAATCTTCAAACTATGGCCCTTGCAAAAAGAATAGAACATATAAATACTAAATCCTTAGTTATAGGAATTTCCGGTGGACTGGATTCCACACTAGCGTTGTTAGTTTCTGTAATTACAGCAGATTTAATGAAGAAAAATAGAAAATTTATTAAAGGGATTACCATGCCGGGATTTGGTACCACAAATAGAACCTATAATAATGCTTTAGGATTGCTAAAAGAACTTGAAGTGGATTATGAAGAAATAAGTATTAAGGATGCATCCATACAGCATTTCAAAGATATTAACCATGATATTGAAAACCATAATGTAGTATACGAAAACACTCAGGCTAGAGAAAGAACCCAGATACTCATGGACAAGGCAAACCAATTAGATGGTATTGTAGTAGGTACAGGAGATTTATCTGAATTAGCTCTGGGATGGGCTACCTATAATGGAGATCATATGTCTATGTACGGAATTAATTCCGGAATACCAAAGACATTAATTAGATATGTAGTAAGATGGGCAGCGGAATTTAAATTTTCTGGAAAAGTTAGAGAAATACTTTTAGATATATTAGATACTCCAGTAAGTCCGGAACTTCTTCCACCGGATGGAGAAGGTAAAATCAAACAAAAAACAGAGGAAGTTGTTGGACCATATGAACTGCACGATTTTTTCTTATACAATACTGTTAGAAATGGATTTTCTCCTAAAAAAGTTTTCTTTTTAGCCAACTTAGCATTTAAAAATATATATGATAAAGATACAATAAAAAAATGGCTGGAAAATTTTTATAAAAGATTTATAAGTCAGCAGTTTAAAAGGTCATGTATACCAGATGGTCCTAAAATAGGAAGCGTAGCTTTATCTCCAAGAGGAGACTGGAGAATGCCAAGTGATGCATCAGTAAATCTATGGCTAGAAGAAATAAAAGCATTAGAATAATAATAAGGAGTAGCTAATTACAAGCTACTCCTTAACTTTATCCTCTTTCAATTGCTGTTAATCCCGTTCTCACCAACTCTATTATTCCAAAAGGTTTTACCAACTCAATGAAGGCATTGTTTTTATCTTCATCTCCCGTTAGTTCTATTGTAATAGATTTAGGGGATATATCTACGGTTTTTCCTTTAAACACATTAGTCATTTGAATAATTTCATTTCTATTTTCAACATTAGAAGAAACTTTTATAAACATAAGCTCTCTTTTTATTGATTTTTTTGAAGTTAAATCTGTAATTTTTATTACGTTTACAAGCTTATTTAACTGCTTTGTAATTTGTTCTAATATTTTTTCGTCTCCTGTTACTGAAACGGTAATTCTTGAAGTTTTGTGGTCCATAGTTTCAGCCACATTTAAAGAATCGATGTTATAACCTCTTCGTGTAAACAATCCGGCAACTTTACTCAAAGTACCGGAGTAGTTTTCTACTAAAATTGCTAGAACATGTCTTTCACTTTTCATTAGTTCCACCTCCAGTGAGATAGTGTTGGAAAATCAGGATCTACAATACATTCAACAAGGCAGGGACCTTTTTGGGAGAAACATTCTTCTAATTTTCCATCTATTTCGTCATCGGTTTCTATTTTTATCCCTTTTACTTCATAAGCCTCCGCTAACTTCATAAAATTTGGATTAAACTGTATATCTACTCCAAAATAAGAATCATTGCCGTAATTATTCAGCTGCAGCTCTCTAACCATACCTAGACGGCTATTTGTTAGAAGTATTATTTTTATATCTAGATTTTGTTCCCTTACTACAGCAAGTTCACCTAAAAGCATTTGAATGCCACCTTCACCTGTCACTGCAACCACATCACAATCAGGACAGGCTATTTTTGCTCCTATTGATCCAGGTAGGCTGTAACCCATAGTGCCTAAACCACCAGAGGTAAAATATTTTCTTGTTTTTGATCCATTGTAAAAATGAGCAGCCCATATTTGATTTTGACCAACATCTGCAGTCAAAATAGAATTTTTTCCCATTTTTGAGGATACTTTGTCTATCAAGACACAGGGATTAACCTTATTGCTTTTTTCTTTGTAATCTAAAATACTTTTTTTGTACTTTGTTCTACTGCTTTTAATTTCTTTCTGCCATTGGGAACAATCTAATGTGAAATCAAAAGTATTTAATGTTTTTAAAACATTTGATGCATCACCTACTATCGGTACATGGGTTTTTACATTTTTCCCAATTTCAGCAGGATCTATATCTATATGTATAATAGATTGATTAGACTTAAAAGCATATTTCGATGTAGATCTATCAGCTAATCTGGCTCCTATTACTATTAGAAGATCTGATGAATTTAAGGCTTTATTTACAAAAGGATAGCCGTGGGAACCTAATAGTCCAGCAAAATACTCAGAGTTATTATCATAGCTGTCAACTCCCATTAGCGTACAAACCACCGGAATTTTTGTTTTTTCTACAAACTCTGCAAGAAAATCTCTACCATCTGAAGAAGATATTCCTCCTCCTACACAGATGATAGGCTTTTTGGAGTTATTTATTTTTTGAACAGCTCTTTTAATCTGTCTAACATTACCTTTAAAAGTTGGCTTATAGCCTCTAATATCAACATCTTTTATAATTTCGAAATCTATTATTTCATTTTGTATATCAATAGGGATATCTATTAACACAGGTCCTTTTCTTCCTGTATTGGCAATATAAAAAGCTTCTGCAAGAAACTTAGGTATATCTTTTGCCTTTTTAACTAGAAAGTTGTGCTTTGTAAAAGGTTCAGTAGAACCAACAATATCAGCTTCTTGAAACATATCAGATCCTATATTCTTGGAATCTACTTGACCGGTAATAACTACTAAGGGTATAGAATCCATATATGCTGTGGCTATACCTGTGATTAAATTAGTTGCACCTGGACCTGAAGTAGCAAGACAGACACCTATTCCATTTTTTCCGCGACCGTACCCACTAGCCATATGAGCAGCAGACTGTTCATTTCGTACTAATACGTGTTTTACTTTAGAATTTCTTAGGGCTTCATAAAGGGGCAGGACAGCTCCACCAGGATACCCAAAGATTGTATCAACATCACTTTGTCTTATGTATTCAATTACCGCCTCGGCTACGTTCATTCTCATCATAACACCCCTTAATTTATTAATATTTAGTAAAAGATTATAGCAAAATTGTTACATAAAATCAATAAAATATGTGTTTATTATTAATATTATTTTAATTTAGTATCATCCTATTAATGGTATAATAAAATTATTAAGAGAGGGAGAGTTAATTTTATGAAAAAAATACCATTTAAAACAGTCCTTGCGATTTTATTAATCCTGATAGTGATGCTAACTTATCACACATATATACATCTAAACATTGATCGGGAAAGGTACGATAACAGCTGGGGTTACGAAACAGAGGTTTCTTTTTCGGAAATGAATGCAGAGCCAATTGCTGGAAAAATAGGAGAGAATTTATTAATTATAACCTTTGAAGATTCAGGGAATTTATATTATAAACTAATAAATAAAGAGGGAGAAGTAATTAGTGAAGATAGGGAAGACATATCTAAACTAAACAACAATAAAGCTCAAAATTTAGAATTAGTTAATAGAGAGCTGTTTTTTATTACAAATAACAACATGTATAAATTAACTTTTAGTCAAGAAAATGGTTTTTCCGAGAAGATACTTGTAAAGGAGAATATAAGCGGCTTTAATGTGGTAGACGATGATAATTTTACTCTTTATAATTCTAATGAGATATATTCCTACTCTTATATAGATGAAAATTTGGAAGAAAATCAAGCCTTCACTTTAAATGAAGACAATATTATTGATGCTTTTGTTTTAAATAAAAATGGAAACAGCATATTAATTACATATAGAAAGAAAAGTTCTGAAGAAGTAAATGTATACTACAACCTAATAAATTTTGACAATAACCCTGTAGAAATAGGTACTATTAAAAGTGTTTATAATATTTATAAAGGTGGAACAGAAAATACCTTAAATGATGGAGTGTTGACTGTAAACTCAAACTTTACAGAGTACGGCCAGCAGGGATCTAAAACCCTAAAAAAACTTTTATACTCAATAAATTTAAAGAATCAAGATTTACTCTATAGCAAAGTAATTAACAGTAATAATTTCAAAGATATAATTAATCTTGAAGATATAGTAGATTTGGAAACTATTAACGGAGAGGTATATATGATAGGTTCCGGATTTAATCCAGAAAACAACTACACTAACAATAATGATATATTCATAACAAAAATAAACAGTTCAGGAGAATTTTACGATACAAGTTATATTTCAAATACATTTAAGTATTCCCAGAATCCAACTTTAGTAGAATCAAATGGAGAGGCACATTCATTTTGGTTTGAGGTTGAAAGTGATAATTATAAAGTTATGTACAATTCAAATAACGAAGAATTTTTAGGAAAGTCTTCAAAAATCAAAACAGATGAAATAAAAGATGCTATGTTAAAAGCTTCCTCGGGACCTTTCTTTGCTTTGAGTATGCTTTTTATTAAAAGCTCTATTATGATAGTTTTGTTTTTTGCAGTTCTAGCAGTAGCTTATATGATAATGTACAACAAAGATCTCTATGAAGAAAACAACGAAAGAATTAGGAAGGCAATACTTATAGGCATATTCATTATTATAAATCTAATTAGCTTTAAGTTTAATTATATTGAAGGAACCAGGTTATATCAGACTCCTTCTTACTTAATTGGTGGTATTTCTAACATCGTTGTACCTCTGCTTATTAATATCTTTTCCATAGGGATATTTTACATACTCGATAGGGAAAGAAAAGAAATGGGATTATTATGGAAGCTATTATTTTTACTTGTCCTAGATGCTTTTATTGCAAATCTCATATATACTCCATTTATCATGATAAATAAGATAATTATATAAACAAAAAATCGGTTATTGAAAGTCTTCAATAACCGATTTTTTTATTTAGTATTCATCTAATTTTAATGTTTTAAAAAGAACTGCAAATATCATCGTAAACACAGGTATCATTATGTAATTTGTAACAATTCTAGTAGGTAAAAATACTAAAACTCCTTTTCCAAACAATATGGATAAAAAGTAAGTATTAAGTATTAGAGAGGTTATTATCTGTGTTATACTCACAGTAAAATATAATTTATCAAATGAATAAATATTGTCTTTTTTGTAAATGGCTTTAGTAATGTAAAAAGGAAGTATTATATAGGCTCCAATTGCAAGGATTATTAATCCCGATATAACAATATGTATTGGTTGGCCGTTAAAACTTACACCATGACTGAATGCAAGTACTCCCTTAGCATAAAAAGCATATCCTAGACCCAGTGTTGTCAAAATAATAAACAAGCCGTTTATATAATTGAAATTTATCTTTTTTACCTTATCGTATTTAGTTATAACTTTATAAACTAATCCAGGAATCATGCCTGTTAGGGCGGTGCTTAAAGTAAATCCTGGAAAAAAAGGTCCTCCTTGAGGATTTATAAGATATCCAATCACATCAGCTACTCCACCGGTCATAAAACCGGCTACTGGTCCAAAAAGTATTCCCGAAAGCATTATGGGAATTGTAGAGAAGTTTATTTTCAATGCTGGAAATCCAGCCACAGGTATCATAATTCCCATTACTCTTGCTAATATTATGCTTATAGATGTCAGTAAACTAATTGTCACTAAAGCTTTTGTTGACATAAGTTTGTTGTTTAAAGTATTACTCTTCATAGTTACCTCCTTATGAGTAATACTTCCGCAATTAAATAACAACAGCGGAAGCGACAAAATACCGCGAATCGAAAAGACCCTTCGTCTAAAGGCAACCTCCCATCCTTTAGCACTTCACGCATTTCATCTACTCTGTTTTCTATATTGTAATATATTATCATCTGTATGTCGATAGTTTGTCGAAAATTATTATTATTGATAAAAAAATAGGTATATTATATACTTAAAAAAGAGAAAGAAATAATGAAACGGAGGAGAGAAAATGTCAGATAAAAAAATTGATTGGAAAAATTTAGGATTTGATTACAAAAAAACTAATAAAAGCTTTATGTCAGTATACAAAGATGGTGAATGGGATGATGGTGAACTTACAGATGATAACTTTATAAAAATAAGTGAAGCTTCCACATCACTTCACTATGGACAGCAATGTTTTGAGGGTTTAAAAGCATACAGAACAAAGGATGGAGAAGTACAGTTGTTTAGACCTGATGAAAATGCAAAAAGAATGCAAAAAAGCTGCGATAAAATTTTAATGCCGAGAGTATCTGTAGATAAATTTGTTAATGCTGTTAAAAAAGCTGTAAAGGCAAATGAAGAATTTGTGCCTCCTTACGGTACTGGAGCAACTCTGTATATAAGACCGTTTATGATAGGGACCGGGCATACAGTAGGAGTAAAACCGGCACCGGAATATATATTTAGAATATTTGTTTTACCTGTAGGATCATATTTTAAAGGTGGTTTATCTCCGGTTAACTTCGTAACCACTGACTACGACAGAGCAGCACCACAAGGTACTGGAGCAGCTAAAGTTGGAGGAAACTATGCAGCAAGTTTACAAGCGCATAAAGAAGCTGTCGAAAAAGGTTATGCAGATTGCGTTTATTTAGATGCAAAAACTCATACAAAAATCGAAGAGGTAGGGGCTGCAAATTTCTTTGGAATTACAAAAGATGATGTATTTGTAACGCCTAAATCACCATCGATTCTACCAGGTATAACAAAAAAATCTCTTATGTATATTGCTGAAAATGTTTTAGGTATGAAAGTAGAAGAAAGAGATGTTTTAATTGATGAATTAGATGAATTTAAAGAAGCAGGAGCTTGTGGTACAGCAGCTGTAATTACACCAATAGGGGCTATAACACACAAAGATAAAGAGCATGTTTTTTATTCAAAAGAAGAAGTAGGTCCGGTAACTAAAAAATTATATCAAACATTAGTAGGAATACAAACAGGAGATGTTGAGGCTCCTGAAGGATGGATATTCAAAGTATAATTGTTACGATAAATTAATAAAATTCATTAAAATTTTGATATATCCTCTTTTTAAATATGTTATCATTTTTTATATCACTTAAAACAAGGAGGAAGTTATGTTTGTTTCCGATAGAATTAAATCAATGCAGGAATCACCTATAAGAAAATTAGTGCCTTTAGCAGAAGAGGCGAAATCAAAAGGTAAAAAAGTATATCACTTAAATATTGGACAACCTGACATTAAAACGCCGGAAGAATTTTTTCAAAACATTAAAAACTTTGATGAAGAAGTCCTTTCATATTCTTTTTCACAAGGAATTCCGGAACTAATCGACAGCTTTATCGAATACTATAAATCATATAATATAGAATTTGAAAAAGATGATATTCTAGTAACCAATGGAGGCAGTGAAGCAATACTGTTTTCATTACTTGCTGTATGCGACTACGGTGACGAGATATTAATACCTGAACCTTTTTATACTAACTATAATGGATTCAGTACATCAGCAGGAGTAAAGGTAGTTCCTATAACTACAAAAGCAGAAGATGGATTTGCATTACCAAGCAAATCGGAAATCGAGGAATTAATAACAGGCAAAACAAAGGCTATAATGCTTTCAAATCCTAGTAATCCTACTGGTAAAGTTTATACTAATGAAGAAATGGACATAATCAAAGATATAGCGGTAGAAAATGACATATATATTATAGCTGATGAAGTTTATAGAGAGTTTGTTTATGATGGACTTGAATATAAGAGCTTTGCACAAATGAAAGAAATAGAGGACAGAGTCATACTTACTGATAGTATATCTAAAAGATACAGTGCATGTGGGGCTAGAATAGGATGTGTTGCATCTAAAAATAAACAAGTTACAAAAGAAGTCCTTAAATTATGCCAAAGCAGACTATGTGTAGCTACTATAGAGCAGGTTGGAGCAGCAGGACTGATTAAAGTTTCCAAAGATTATATGCAGGAAGCATTTAAAGAGTATGATAAGAGAAGAAACTTAGTATTTGATGCTCTCCAGAATATGGAAGGTGTAATGTGTAAGAAACCTAAAGGGGCTTTCTACATAACTGCTAAATTACCTGTTGAGGATGCAGAAGATTTTGTTAGATGGTTGCTGACAGATTTTGATGTAGATAATGAGACGGTTATGTTTGCACCAGCTGAAGGATTTTATGCAACAGAAGGAATGGGAAGAGACGAGATTAGAATTTCATATGTACTTAAAGAAGAAGATTTAAATAAAGCTATGAATATTCTAAAACAAGCTTTAATCGAGTACAATAAATAATTAAAATAATTTTACTGTCTCTTGATTGATGTTTCACTCAAGAGACAGTTTTTTATTAGAAAGGAAGAAAAAATGGAATATTTACTTATATTTATTGCAGGAACAGCAGCAGGCTTTTTAAATACAATAGGAGGTGGTGGATCCCTAATTACCATGCCTGTACTTATCTTTATGGGATTGCCCTCGGCAACTGCTAACGGTACAAATAGAATAGCACTGTTGGCTCAAAATTTTTCAGCAACTATGAATTTCAAAAGAAAGGGATATTTCTATCCCAAAATCATAATACTACTTGCGATACCTGCAATTATAGGCTCTATCATAGGTTCAAATTTAGCAGTAAACCTCCCGGATGAAATATTTAACAAGGTACTGGGAATAGTTATGATAGTGGTCCTTGTTTTAATTCTAACAAGACCTGAAAAAAAGTTTTTAGCTGATGAGGAAATAAGCGAGTTAGTAGGGAAAAGAAAGGTTCTTGCCGTTATAGCTTTTTTATTCGTAGGTTTCTACGGAGGGTTTATTCAAGCGGGAGTTGGATTTATTTTTATAGTTGCATTAAGTTTAATCACTGGAATGTCATTAGTAAAAATCAATTCTTTAAAAGTAGCAATAATTGGGATATATACCATTACCGCTCTTTCAGTATTCATATTAAATGGAAATGTTGATTGGGCATTAGGATTACTACTTGCTGTAGGAAATAGTACAGGAGCATATTTAGGAAGTACTTTTGCAGTTAACAAAGGAGATAAATACATAAGAATTATCATAACGATTGTTATAATAATTATGGCCGGAAAATTATGGGGATTATGGTTGTAAATAAAATGCAAAATTAATTAAAATGTGATAAAATTATTAGGTGAAATTTTAATACAAGGAGGCAAAAATGGAATTATCATTTATTCATACAGCAGATGTGCATCTGTGTAAAAACTTTGATAATATTTCTTTAAGTAGTAAAGAAAGAGAACTAAGAAGAAATGAATTATGGGAAGTATTCGAAAAAATCATAGATTTAACTGTAGAAAATGAAGCAAAGTATTTATTTATATCTGGTGATTTAATATGCAGTAAATATGCTAAACTTAAAGATTATCAAAAAATACACGAAAAGCTCAGCTTTCTCAAAGACACTAAAATAATTATTGTCACAGGCAACCAGGATCCTTTAAATGAGTTATCCTATTATAATATTATAGATTGGCCTCCTAATGTACATATAATAAAAGAAAAACATAAATTGGAAAAAATAGAAATTGAAGAAGATAACCTTAGAATTTACGGTTTATCATTAGATGAATACAATCCTCAATTTAAAATCAATGAAGCTTTTGATGTCGAGATAGATAAAGAGAAAATCAATATTTTAGTCTTACACGGTGGAAAAGAAAAAGAGGGTCATTCTTTGCACATTGATTTTGAAAAATTAAACGAATTTGATTACTGTGCCTTAGGGCATTTTCATCACCACATTGAAATAAAAGAACATATTGTTTACCCTGGAACTCCAGAACCTCTTGATTACAGTGAAGAAGGAAAAAGAGGAGTAGTAATGGGTAAAGTTGGTAAAGATATTCTTTTTAAAATATTTATCCCTTTATCAAAAAGAAAATTTATAACTAAAGAGATTTATATGCAAAAAGATTATACAAAGGAAAAAATCCTGGATATAATCAAATTCTCAGGAGATATAGATTCTCTCTCTAAAGATTACTACAGAATAATTTTAAAAGGTGAATTGAATAAAGATATTAAAATTGACATTATAAAAAAAGAAGCAGAAAAATATTTTAGACATGTAGAATTTATTGAAAAATTTGATTATTCTCTAGATCTACATAAAATAGAAAGAGAAAACGAAAACAACCTAATAGGAAGATATATTAATGAAACTGGTAAAATTACAGCAAAACCTTTAAAACTTCAAAAATCAATATTACTTGGAATTGAAGAACTTTCAAAAGAAAAGGTGGATTATTAGATGAAAATTAAAGAGTTAAAAATAGATGCTTTTGGAAAATTTATTTATAAAAACATAGAATTTAAAAAAGGTATTAATATAATTTATGGAGATAATGAAACCGGTAAAAGCACTATACATAAATTCATAGAAACTATGCTTTTCGGTATAAATCCATCAAATAAAGAAATTTTCAACAAATATCAACCCTGGTTTTCAGAAGAATACAAAGGTCAATTATTAATGGAAGAAGGAGAAAATGAGTATATAATTAATAGGGACTTTAACAACAATATATCTTCCTTTAATAATGATGAAATTAAAGACTCCAATCCAAATTCCATAGAACAACCGGGATACCAACTTTTGGGAGTAAACAAAGAGATTTATAAAAACACCCTTAGCATAGGTCAACTTAAAAGTAAAACAGACAGAGAATTACTTAAAGAAATCAAAAATAAAATAGAAAATTTAGGCAAAGCCAAAGACGAAAATATAAATATAGAAGACGTTTTAAATAGATTAGAAGAAAAAAAAGAAATTGAAAGATATGAAGAAATACATGAAAAAATTAACACTTTAAATAATGAAAAAAAAGAAATAGAAGAGAAAAGAGGTAAGTTAAAAAATCTAGTAAATCAAATACTTGATAATAAAAAAGAATTGAAAGATTTAGAAATAAGAAACCAATTTTTAGAACCACTTACATCTATTGAAGATTTTGATGAATTAGAAAATAAATTTTTAAATGCCGAAAATATAATAAATGAAATAAATACCTTAAATGAAAATATTGACTCTATGAA
>JAWSUU010000024.1:0-22518 GCA_033549325.1 Bacillota bacterium
TCGTTATCGCTGTTCCTATTACGCAAGATAGTCCTGACCAAAGTCAGAACTGGTGCGACTGCCTGTCGCACAAAAAATAACACATAAATATGTGTTATTAAAATCGTGCACCCTGCTTCGAATTATCATCACCTGCGTTACCCTAACAGTTAGCTCAAACTCGGATTACCCACGGCACATAAAGGATTCTCCTTACCGCTGCTTCCTCCCGGACCTGACGGAATTCAAAGATCTTTATTGCGTAGGACCAAATTATCAACACCACTTGAAAGGGGCAGACCAAACAAATCAAACCCTAGGCAGGGAATTCAACCTTGCTATAGCGGGTTGCAAGTTACAAGGCACCGCTACCTCCCCATCTAGCACGATACTGGCGGAAAAGAAGGGATTCGAACCCTTGGGACGGTTTCCCGCCCATACGCTTTCCAGGCGTACACCTTCAGCCTGACTCGGTCACCTTTCCATAATTTATTTATTTCATGCTTTAACATTATACATAATGATAGCTTCCATGTCAATTTATATCCTATTTATGACTTAATTTTTATTTTTTTGAAATAATTATAATATATTTTGATTTTTGGGTATATATGTATTATAATACAACTAATCTATTTATAAAGGAGGATTACAATGGCAATTACAAAAGATACTTTAATTGGTGATTTGCTTAAAGAAAAGCCTGAAGCTGCTGAAGTTTTATTCCAGTATGGAATGGGATGTATCGGATGTCCATCATCTCAAATGGAATCTCTAGCTGAAGCTGCACAAGTTCACGGTATAGATTTAGACGAATTGATGAAAGCAATTAACGAAAATTAAAATAAATACCAAAATAAAATTAAATTATTAAAGTGAAAGGTCAAGAGTTTGAAACTCTTGACCTTTTTTAATTTATAAATAAATTATTCTCTACTTATTATTTTGAAAGTTTTATTATAAATCTCATAAGAATAGCTGCAACTTCAGCTCTAGTTGCTTCTCCAGTCGGATCAAGGATGTCACTGCTTTTTCCGTTTATTAAGCCTTCTCCAATTGCCCATTTTATAGAATCTACAGCGTAATTTGAAATTTCATCTCCATCCTTAAATCCACTTATTTCAGCAGAAGATGACATATCATATCCAATCATACTCCCATAGCGATATAGTATTACTGCTATCTGTTCACGAGTAATTTTATTATTTGGACCAAAAGTATTATTTCCATATCCATCCACAATACCACTAGATGCAGCCCACATTACGCCATCAGCATACCATTGATTAGGATCAACGTCTTCAAATTTGCCAGTTAAACTCTCTTGATTCCCATGGAATCTATAGAGTACTGTAACTAACATTGCCCTTGTCATTGTTGCATTAGGACTGAACTCACCATCATTGGTACCTTTAAAAAGACCCATTTCTGTAACAAATCCAACAGGTTCATAATACCAATTATCATTGCTCACATCTTCAAAGGTATTCTCCCATTTTTCTATATCAGGCAGCAAAGTTCCTTCTTTGAAGGTTGCGGAAATACTCATGTTCTCAGTCACATTGTTAAAAGTATAAGAACTAAGAGCTCCGACAGATTTTCCGTTTATTTTAACGTCTTCTATTATATATCCATCCTCTGGCAATATTTTAAATGTAATTGATTCGTTCTTTTCTATTTCTCTACTTTCTGGACTTATAACGCCTCCGATTCCTGCCGAAACTGTAATTTTAAAAGTTTCTGTTGGAGTAGATATTGTTCCTCCACCGCTGCTTCCTCCTCCACCTTCATAGGTGAAAGTTGCTTTTATTGTTACATCTGCAGCCGGCATTGTAAATACTCCTTCTGTCACTGTAATCTTTGTTTTATCTAATTCATCGTTCAGATAACTTACCTCAAGCTCTTCAAACTTATATCTAGAGTCAGGAATAGCTCTAATAGCTATACTTTCTCCTGCTACTGCTGTGTTCCCTGTGACTTTAACTTCGCCACCTTTTGTTGATTCAATATTAACAGCATAAAGTTTTTCTGATTCAAGATTAAATACTATATCTTCTTCAATTGATTTAATTACACACTTATATTTTCCTGATTCATCCTGTTCGGATATTGTGTCGAAAATACCCAAGTCTTCAATAACAGATTTGTCTAATCTGTACCCAGCTAATGGCGAAATTTCAAATATACCTGCAGCTCCATTTCTAATTTGGCCATCAAGCATAGGATAAAAACTCATTTCTATATTAGTATTAACTGAATGTATATCATAAACGCGGAATAATTTTCCTTCAAAAGCAACGTCAACATCTACTTGTTCACTAAGTCCGTCAATAGTATATGTTTCTGTAACAAGTGCTTCGTCATAATGATTTAAAACTATATCACCGTTTCTTGTCCACTGCTTTACCATCTCTTCATGTCCAGAATCCGCATAAAAGACCAGCGTAGTTCCTCCTCCAACATAATCACCGCTGTTAAATTCAACACCATCGGTAGTAGCCCTACTTATTTTATCGTTGAAATTTACAATGTGACTACTTTGCGCCATAATATCAATT
This sequence comes from Bacillota bacterium, assembly GCA_033549325.1. Taxonomy (GTDB): domain Bacteria; phylum Bacillota; class Clostridia; order Tissierellales; family Dethiosulfatibacteraceae; genus UBA8670. The sequence goes on from JAWSUU010000024.1 coordinate 2,538, forward strand.
TGAACAAACAAATCATCTTGAATATCTTCTAAAGTATAGGATTTTTGACGACTATCAATAACTGTATCATCTATAATCCATTTACCCACCATAAAGTTTGGTGCAGGTACCACATTTATAGTTAAAGTATCCCCAGCAAACAAGTTTATAATATCGCCACCTGCTGTTGGTTCTTCTACTTTAACATCTTCAAATTGAATTCGTCCAAGTTTATCTGCTACAGTATAATTAAAATATGCTCTTAATGGATTATCCAACTTAACCAATACTGTATGATTGTCTAATTCTTTAAAATGAGCTACTATATTTAACCCTTCTCCAAGTTCTGATTCAATAAATGTACTGTCTGTCTGATTACTGATTTCACCATTTATTTCCCAGTAATCAAATTCATAACCATAATTCGGAGTTGCTGTAACCGTTACTCTTGTACCACCTTCAATTACTTCTAAGTCTTCTGGTGTAGCAGTATTTCCATCAAGAGTAACAACTGTACTTCCATTTTCAGAAGATACATTGATAGAATATTTTTCCCTCTGGATTGCTGCTAAAATTTCTGTATCTCCAGTAATAATGAATACGTAACTCTGATTGTCAATAGAAGCCGTACCTGTTTCACTTCCTATCTGCATCCATTCTGAATCTTCCACAACGGTATATCCTGTTTTAGGATACACGGTTATTTCAGTATCACCTATAATATTTGCTCCTGAAGTTACGACTTTTTCTTCATCAGGTGTAGTTGATAATCCATCATGGTCGTAGAAATAAGATGCTCTAAGGTTTTCCCCAAGATTCAATGTGTATGAATCCCTTTCAAAATATGCATAAAGTCTTGTACTATTACTTCCCATTGTAAGGGTTAGTGTATTGCTACCATCTTCATTCTGCTGCCCTATTAGCTGAGATGTTACATTATTTTCAATTTTTTCCCATTTTACAAAATGATATCCTTCGTCAGGAACAGCTGTAAATGTCATTTCAGCTCCTTCTGTAACTACAGAACCACTTGTAAAAAATTCAGGAAGTATAATGGTCCCACTGCCTCCTTGGGTAAAGGTGCTTAAAATCAATTCAGCTTTTTTGAAAGTAACAACAGCATGAATCGGTTCATCCTTCATCTCGTAATAAAGTGTTGATTTCCCATCCTGTATAGTCCATCGACTTTCATCAGTAGTTCTTAATCCATTGTCATCGATAGGTATTATTTTCCATTTATCAATTTCAAATCCGTTGTAAGGATTTGCTGCAAATAGTAAATCTACTGAAGCCGAAAATTTAGTTCCTTCATTTGTTAATTCTATTGTACCTGCTAGTGTATTTTGATATTTTTCGGCTCCATATGTTACAACATAAGTTTGAGCTGTAATAGTATATACTCCACTTATATAAATAATATCGTAATTCCCTAATTCACTGGTTTCTCCAGGCGTAGGTGTAACAATATAATTACCTGGACTTGTTTCATTATTAAGTTCAACAACATTATCAGCTGTATTTCTAGCTATGTAGATAAGGCCTAATTCATCTAAGGATTCATCAAATGCCATTTGACTGTTTACATCAAGTCCAATTAACGGTTCGTTTCCTTCAACGTTTCCTCCTCCTATAGTTTTATCTTCAATTTTAATTGTAATATCCTTAGGTGATACATTAAAGTCTCTACTAGCAACTTCAACATCGCCTATTTTTGCTACTAATTTATAACTTCCTACATCTGGAGTGTTAAATGTACCAATCATAGATTCTTTCACTATAATCTCTTCCGAATTTATAATAGAATATGTAACATCGTCGGTTATAGGACTTATAATTACTACATTTCCTTCAATTGTAACTTCGTTAAGTACAGGAGTAATTTCACTACCATAAGTAAATTTAGTAAAAATATTACCTTGTCTCTCTAAATTCAATTGATAGCCTGCCGAATTTCCTACAAGAGTTGTTTTAGATTCTAATATCGTAAGTGATTTAAATACCCTGCTTCCATTATAAATTGCTGTTATTTCATAAACTCCATCATTTAAATTATTAATATTAGCGACTGCAGTACTTATACTTTTACCTTCACTGTTTGTCCCGTCAGAAATTAATTCTCCTGTTATAGTAGCATAATAGTCAACCCCGTTAATTATAAAGGTTACAACTCCAGTAGGGGCTGTATTATGATTTATATGTCCTGAAATTAAACTTAGGGATAAATTTATCTCATCATTTTCTGAAACGGCTGAAAACCCATTTTCTTCTACAACAGCTGTACGCTTACTGTAATCTGCATAAAAAGTGTTGGAAAAAGCAGAAATATAATATGTATTTCCCTGGTCTTCATCGTAATATATTACATTTATACGACAGCGATACTCTCCTTGATCAGCACTCCCTGATGAAGTGAAAGTCAGGGTAGATTTCGTTTGACCATTCATATTGCTCCAACCACTAGATGTCAGCATCTGCCACTGATACGATAGTCCTTCAGGATAATCATTTTCGTTAGCAACAGTCACTGTAACGGTGCTTGTTGTATCTGGATATATAGGTAATATACCATCTTTAAGTCCATCTCCAACTAGCTGTATTTCTGGATATCCATTTAAGGTTTTTGTCCTTGCAGTAAGGACTTCACTTTTTATACTGTTATTTGGTACAGCTGCTCTCACAGTCTGTATTTGGTATCCATAATCTGTATATGGAGCTAAATTTTCGTCGGTAAAGCTGTAATAATAACGTCCGTCTTCACCTTGGACACCGGAAGATGCAGATACAAAAGCTATTTCATAAGACCCACTACCTTCAGGAAATTCATAATATCGATAAATCTGAAACCCAGCTACGGTCTTATCATAACTCCATGTAAGAACTACAGAATTATCAGTAGTTTGAGAAACATTCTGTTCAAAATCTTCTGGAAGTGAAGGTGGTGCTATGACATTGCTAACTATATAATTTACAACAGGAAAACTTGTGGTTCCGTCATAATAAATATATGAAAATATTCTCCAATTGTAGGCATAGCTGTATTCCTGTGCTTCTATAGGCATGTTCTGTATTTCTCCGGAAAAACTATTACCTGATGTATCTATAGTAACTGTCCCGGCTCCTCCTTCTGCACCTACTGTAAACCCTCCACCAACTGATCCAACTGTTCCTCCATATTTTTTTTCTACTTCTAGTGATGCTGAATAAGAAGAACTGTTTTCCGAGGACATAGCAATTTCTTGGCTTATAGATGCACCTCCATCAGAACTACTATATCCTACAGCTGCAGGGTCACCATCGTATTCAACCATTAAAAAGTAACCATTAGAACTTGTTGGATAAGAACCGGGTTCTCCCAGAGTATGCTTCAATACATTATCAGCTATCTGCGGCAGCACGTCGTAATCAGCTGCAATAGATTCATATTCATCAAGAGAAAGTAATCTTACTGCTGCTTCGTGGGGTATATTTACCGTCATTATCTGGTCTTCATATCCTCCCATTCCATCAGGTACTGATGCATTAAATTCAAAGACTTCCAATGGTATTGAATAAAAAGCAATCATATCTTCTCCTGCAGTCGCAGAATAAGAAATCGTCTGTTCCATGATTGAACTTTCTTCATATTCATATGTAAAACTTGATTTGAACGTAGTCTCTGATTCTATCTTTCCTATACTAACTCCCATAATATTTATATCCCTCTCAAAGCTAACATAAGTTCCAACAGAAATAGTTGCATTTGCTGTGAATCCACTACCACCTCCTTCTGTTGTTGAGTAACTGGTAGTAGATTCTGCATAGTTTCCTGAAAGATCATCGCGATTTAGCAAGTCGCTGTAATACGGTGGAGATGCTAAAACTGCTAGAATTTCAGGATCACTGTAAACAAAATATTTTCCTTTGTAATTTAAATATGTAGTATCTTCGTCTGCATTAGCTACACAAAAAGACTGAGACACATCAACTTTTTTACTGCTAGAATAATTTTCGGATACATCCATCACAATTTGATGAGTTTCACCAGGATTGTAACATAGGTTTACATCTTCACTGGTAACAGTTTCACTAAGATACCATGTCCTTAGATCGAAGATTTCATGAAACCAAGTTTTATAATAATATGATACTTCAACCGAAGTTTCAACAATTTCTACAGGATCAACTACAGAAAATGTCTGTCTCATAGTCATAAAGGTTTCTTTACCAAAACCTATTAGATCAGTAGCTACAGCTCCATACTCTACATAAGACACTGGATTTTCTAGGTTTTCCTGCATATTTGAATTATCTAAAGAAGCCTCAAGTTGAAGTCCATTTTCACTGTAAGAAAACAAAAGACTGTCTATGTAAAGTTTTGCATTTTTCCCCAACCCCTGTCCAATCACATCTAAATTTGTAACGCAAAGTGGTGAAGAATAAAAAATTTCTGGACTTCTTTCCATAAATGCATATATAAATTCTTTGTCTTCATCTTTCGCGAATAAATCGAAGTTTGACGCCTGGGTCTGAACAAAAGACTCTCCGTTCCAGGTATAGAAAGCAACAAAGCGACTATTTAAATTTTTTGCTGCCAAATCTTCATTAAGCTGTCCTCCTAGAATCAATGTTTTCTGTCCCCCTCCGGTAATATCTCCAAAGGTAAATGCGCCACGAACGATTCCTGAAGTACCATAAGTTAGTGGAAACTCTTGCGAGTTTTGAAGCATTTTACCGTCGGAAGAACTTCCAAAGAGTACAACAGCCGTGCTTCCTTTATTATCATTGGGACCGTAGTAATATCCCCAGGTTGCAGCGATGTCATCTACTCCATCAGAATTGAAATCTCCGGAAGTCATAGACACCATATTTGAAACATAGGTAGTCTCTTTTAAAGAATAAGTCCATGCCAACATCCACTGTCCGGGAAGTTTATAGTCATCCGTACCTGTTATGTCTCTAAGTTTATAAACTTCTATTCTTGATTTACCGTACTCTGGAATATAAACTGCAATTTCGTCTTTACCATCACCATCATAATCCCCTGTAGTTACCTGAAGATAATTCTGCATTAGGTAAGGATCTGTGTCAAATTTTTCTATAATATTACCATCCAGTTCAGCTGCAGGATTTCCTATATTAGCTGACGTTGAAAGTAATGTTTTTGACTCACTTCCATATCCATCTATAATATCTCCAGTCTTTAAATAGATACCACCATTTTTATCTAATTTAGTAGTATATATCATAGCAGCTTGAGACTTTTTGCCATCTTCATTTCCATCAAAATTTCCTGAAGCAACAGCCGTAAGTGCAACATTGATTCCTCCTACAGTAGTACTTACATCTATTCTTTCCAATGCTGATGGAGCATCTTCCACAACATTAGAAGCTTTATAAGTTCCTACTACGATAGAACTTCCGGTAGTAATAATGTACTCATCTGCATTTGAATCGGTCATCATCTCAGCTGCAGTATCGATGTCCCATTTCTCATTACCGTAAAGAGTTCCCTTTAAAGACTGATTGTCAATTATTTTTACAACTTCTGTTTCCCGACTATCATTTCTTGAAGGCATATTTTCACTTGATGCAGTAATTTGACTAAGTCCCAGGGTGTAAAACTCTCCTACAGGGTTTAAAGTCACTGTATCCTTTCCGTAAGGGTTCGATTTATCATTTTCATCGTATCCCTCTGGTGCCTCTCCTGTGTCTATACCTAAAGCTTCCAATGCATTCATATCAGTTGATGCAGTTTCTGCTGCCTCAGCTGATATCAAAGACATTGGCAATAGAGATACCACCATACATAAAACTAATAAAATACTCAAAAATCGATTTTTCAAAATTTTTCCCTCCTTAATTAATTGCTATAATTACAAAAAACTTTAGTACACTTATTTAAATACCACCTTCTAAATTCATTAATAAAGAAAAATTAGATGTTTTTTTCTTAATGTTAAACTTTAAAATAATTTAGATAAAATAAAACAACACTGGCCGATCCCAGTGTTGTTTTATTTTAAGCCACTGTATATCCTCCATAACAAAAAAGTTATTCAACTTTATTATGTCTTGGATATCAAGGCAAATAAAAACTTGATTATCACAGTGAATATTTATACTTGTTATTAATATTTTAGCAAATTTTTAACAACTAATCAAGAAAAAAGAATTAGTATATGTTTATTAATCTTGTTTTCATTTATACTTTCTATGATTCAAATGTTCATATTGCTTGGTTTTTAGATTTTATATTTAAAAAATGATGAAGTCTTAAAGACTTCATCATTTATAAATATAAAGAGTATAAATATAACGAGTTTCACTTATTAATCGTTATCTCTTTGGCATAATTCTACAAGTACACCTTTAGTACTTTTTGGATGGCAGAATGCTATTTTAGCTCCACCTGCTCCATATCTAGGAGTCTTATCTATCATTCTTACTCCTTGATCTTCCATTTCCTTTATAGCATCTTCGATATTTTCTACTTTGTATGCTATATGCTGGATTCCTTCACCTTTTTTCTCGATGAATTTCGCGATAGGTCCATCTGGGTCTGTAGATTCAAGAAGTTCAACTTCAGTATCTCCTACCGGTAAAAATGCAACTCTTACTTTTTGTTCTTCTACTACTTCTACTCCTGATAATTCTAACCCTAAAGTATCTTGATAGAATTTAAGGCTATCTTCAAGATTTTTAACTGCTATTCCAATATGGTCAACCTTTTTTACCATTTTTTCCTCCTATTTCAAATTTATCTTTTCTAGTATTTCATCTCTTATTGTATATGGATCTACATCTCTTGATAAAAGCTGATGGGCATATTTTTTTATACCTCCATCTGCTTCAGTCTTTACTTTTATTAGTTTTTTTATTTCCAGTTCTACTAAATTTAGAAGTTCATCTTCAAAGTTGTTTCTTCTTCTCTTTTCAAGATTTCCTGTTTCTTCCATATATACAATGTGATCATCTATTTCTTTTACTAATTTATCTATGTTTTCATTTCTATTAGCTGTTATCATCACAACAGGCGGACGTCTTTCCAAATTTTCGCTGAGATCCAGCATCATTTTTATTTCAGTTGCTGTTCTTTGAGATCCCATAAGGTCACTTTTGTTTACTGCGAAAATATCACCTATCTCCATTATGCCAGCTTTAATAGATTGTATATCATCACCAAGTCCCGGTACCATTACCATAACTACAGTATCTGCTGCTTTTACTATGTCTACCTCAGACTGTCCTACCCCTACTGTTTCTATGAATATATAGTCACATCCGTAGGCATCTAAAACCTTTACAGCATTCCTTGTCTGTTTTGATAAGCCACCTAAATATCCTCTAGTACCCATACTTCTAATAAATACATCTGGATCTAAAGCGTGGTCATTCATCCTGATCCTATCTCCTAAAATCGCTCCTCCTGAAAAAGGACTGGTAGGATCAACAGCAATAACTCCTATTTTTTTATCTTTTTTTCTAAGATGTTTTATAAGCTTGTCCGTTAGGGTGCTTTTGCCACCTCCAGGAGGACCGGTAATACCTATTACATGAGCATTTCCTGTCATAGGATAAATTTCCTTAACAATTTCTTCGCCGCCCTTTTCATCATTTTCTATTATTGAAATAAGTTTGGCACAGGATCTTTTATCCCCTTCAAGCATTTTATTTATTAATTCCATTTTATCAAAGCCTTTATTTTCTAGTTATTTTTTAACATTGTTTTTGATAAACTCAACTGTATCCTTTGTTGGCGTTCCTGGAGTAAATATAGCTTTTACTCCCATTTCTTTAAGTCCTGGTATATCTTCTTCTGGGATTACTCCCCCACCTATTACAAGAATATCTTCAGCATTTTGTTCTTTGAGTAAGTTGATAACCTTTGGGAATAAATGGTTGTGAGCACCTGATAAAATACTCATACCTATAACATCAACATCTTCTTGTATAGCTGCAGCTACTATTTGCTCCGGACTTTGTCTAAGTCCAGTATATATAACTTCCATTCCTGCATCTCTAAGTGATCTTGCTATCATTTTAGCTCCTCTATCGTGACCATCAAGACCAGGTTTAGCAACTAAAACTCTAATTGTTTTTGACATATTATTTTCCTCCTATTGTATCTTCTTATTATATTAAAGCATTACATTCTGCTCGTATTCACCAAATACATCTCTCATAACTCCGCATACCTCACCAAGAGTTGCATATTCTTTTACTGCTTCTACTATATAAGGCATTACGTTATCTTCACCTTCACAAGCTTTTCTTAATGCTTCAAGCTTTTCTTTTACAGCATCATTATCTCTTTCTGACTTAAGCTTAACTAATCTTTGTTTTTGCATTTCTCCAACTTCTGGATCTACTTTTAGAAGTTCTTGCTTAGGTTCTTTATCTGATTTGTATTTGTTCATACCTACAACTACTACTTCATTAGATTCTACTGCTTTTAAATAGTCGTAAGCTGCATCTGTAATTTCCTGCTGTATATATCCTCTATCTATAGCCTTAGGTGCTCCACCTAATTCATCTATCTTGTCGATATATTTCATTGCTTCATCTTCAATTTCTTTAGTTTTAGCTTCAACATAGTAAGATCCTGCTAATGGGTCTACTGTATTTGTAACTCCACTTTCGTTTGCAAGAATTTGCTGAGTTCTCAATGCTATAGTTACTGAATCTTCTGTAGGTAGAGCTAATGCTTCATCTCTAGAATTAGTATGTAGAGATTGAGTTCCACCAAGTACTGCTGATAAAGCTTGAATTGCAACTCTAACTACATTATTATCCGGTTGCTGTGCTGTAAGGGTTGAGCCGCCAGTTTGAGTATGGAATTTTAGCATCATTGACTTAGGATTCTTAGCTCCAAATCTTTCTTTCATTATTTTTGCCCATAATCTTCTAGCTGCTCTAAATTTAGCAACTTCTTCAAAAAGATCGTTGTGAGCATTAAAGAAAAATGATAACCTAGGTGCAAAGCTATCTACGTCTAATCCTGCTTTTATAGCTGCTTCAACATAAGCTATACCATCAGCTAAAGTAAATCCAACTTCTTGTGCTGCTGTTGATCCTGCTTCTCTAATATGATATCCGGATATACTTATTGTATTCCATTTTGGAACGTTTTCAGAACAATATTCGAATATGTCTGTAATGAGTCTCATTGATTCTTCTGTAGGGAATATATATGTACCTCTGGCTACGTATTCTTTCAATATATCGTTTTGAATAGTTCCTCTTAGCTTATCTGCTGATACTCCCTGCTTTTCAGCAACTGCTATATACATAGCTAACAAGGCAGATGCCGGTGCATTAATTGTCATTGAAGTACTTACCTTATCTAAAGGTATACCATCAAATAGTATTTCCATATCTTTTAAAGAGTCTATAGCAACTCCAACTTTTCCTACTTCTCCTTCTGATAATGGATGATCTGAATCGTATCCTATCTGAGTAGGAAGATCAAAAGCTACTGATAAACCAGTAGATCCGTTTTCTACCAAATATTTATATCTTTGATTTGATTCTGCTGCTGTAGCGAATCCAGCATACATTCTCATTGTCCAAAGTCTACCTCTATGCATAGTAGGTTGATATCCTCTTGTATATGGATATTCTCCTGGAAAACCTAGATCTTCCATGTAATCTAAATCTTTAATATCTTCCGGCGTGTACAGTCTTTTTACTTTTTCTCCTGAACCCGTCTTGAACTCTTCCTGTCTTTCAGGAAATCTTGATAATACTTTGTCTAGTGTTTTTTCTTCCCAATCTTTTTTTGACTTAGAAATTTGGTCTATTTTTTCCTTATCAAACATCTAATTACCTCCATTGATTACGTTTTTCATATATAAATGTATAATACATCCGTTCAATTTGCAAGATTATTTGCAAAAATGAATTTTCTTTTTTATAACTTGCATTTTTAAAGCTTTTAGCTCTTAAATGCTTCTTCGAAATTATGTGGTGTATGCTTATATTTACAATTTTTGTCAGCTGATTCTATATATTTTCTCAGCTTATCTTTAAACTTTGGATGAACGCAGTTTTCGATTATTACTTCTGCTCTTTCTTTAGGGGATAAGCCTCTTAAATCTGCCAATCCTTGCTCTGTGACGACTACATGAACATCGTGTTCTGTGTGGTCTACGTGTTTTACAAAAGGTACTATGCTGGATATATCTCCTCCTTTAGCTGTTGATTTAGTCATAAATATTGAAAGATATGCATTTCTTGCAAAGTCTCCTGAACCACCAATGCCATTCATCATTCTAGAACCCTGAATATTAGTAGAATTTACATTACCATATATATCAAATTCGATAGCAGTATTCATTGCAATAACACCCAATCTCCTTATTATTTCAGGATTATTACTTATTTCTTCCGGACGCAATATGATTTTTTCTCTATATTTATGCAAATTTTCATAAAAATTTTCTAATCTTTCCGGTGATATAGTTAATGAAGTTCCTGAAGCAAATTTTATCTTTCCTGCATCCATTAGATCGAAAACTGAATCTTGTAGTACTTCTGAATATATTTCCAAATTTTGGAATTCTGTCTCTTCTAAGCCACCTAATATTGCATTAGCTACACTACCTACTCCAGATTGCAGAGGTAGTAGTTTTTCTGGTATTCTACCTTCCTTAGATTCTTTAACAAGGAATTCAACTATTAAACAAGCCATCTTCTTTGAGTCCTGGTCTATAGGAGCTACACTTCTGGTGCTATCTTTAATATCTGTAACAACTATAGCTGCTATTTTATCTACAGGACATTTTATATATGGTACTCCTATTTTTTGATCTACACCGGTTAAAGGTATAGGCTGAGTATAAGGTGGATTCTTGATATCGTATACATCATGTATTCCTTCAAGTTCTTTTGGTTGTGATGTATTGATTTCAATTATAACTTTATCAGCTTTTTCCACCAAAGCATTACTACATCCAATAGAAGTTGACGGAACTATACTACCATCTTCATTGACTGCCACTGCTTCTATTACCGCTACATCTATATTACCGAAAAATCCGTATTTAATCCATCTCGGCATATGGCTTAAATGTATATCACTAAATTTGATATCTCCTGAATTAATTCCATTTCTCATATCGTTGTTGGTTTGGTAGGGATATCTTCTTTCTATCACTCCAGCTTTAGCCAGCTCTCCATCCAGTTCTTCACCTACTGATGCTCCTGTAATAAGATTAATCTTAATTTTTTCACCACCATTAGACCTATCTGCTAGTGCAAGAGGTACTGCTTTAGGATATCCTGCAGGAGTAAAACCACTTGTCCCGACAGTCATACCATCTTTTATAAATTGAGATGCTTCTTTTGGTGACATTACCTTTTTTATCAATTTTTTACTTCTAATTCTATTATCCATAAAAATCCTCCTTTTATACAAAAAAATACACAGTAGTTCAGCTTTGCTGTCACCGTGTATTGAATGCTCTAAAAACAGGGGATACCTGGTTTCCACAAACAAAAGGGTTTTATTTAATTGTCTATATATTATATTAATAAATAAAATATGTCAATTTAAAGTGATATGGAGTCGTATTTTTTCTTGCAGTTTTTAAATGCTGTTACCACAGCCTTTTGTGCTGTACCGAAATATTTTTCATCCATTTCTTTACTTATTTTGTCAACATCATTTATGTTGTTTCCTATAAGTATATAGTTGACAAAATCTCGACCTAATCTCGTAGACAAGGTACATTCGGCATCTAATATTTCTCCAGTATTTTTATCTACCAAAACCACCAGTGCTATCACTTCATATAACTTACTAGCAGTTATATTTGACGGTAGTTTTGCATATCCACTTACAAAAATTTCATTGTCGTTGAATTTTCTGTGCATCTTAACTACTCCTTTAAAAAAGCCTAAGATTAATCTTAGGCTAATTTTATAACTTATTTATGAATTTTTCAACATTTATAATGAATCTTTCATGTATGCCTTCTCCGATTTTTTTATCTTCGTCAAAGGCTTCTACTTTAAATACAAGTTTTTTTCTGTCCTGCTCTAAAAGTTCAACTTCTGCCCATACTTTCTTGCCTATCTTTGTAGCTCCTATATGAGATACGTTTAAATGTATCCCTACAGTTGAATACCCTTTTGGAAGTTTATCATCTACTGCTTCTAAGCAGGTGTTTTCTATCAAAGCTACCATCATTGGAGTTGAAAAAACTTCTACTCCTCCGCTACCAAGAGCTGCAGCTGTATCCTTCATGTTTACAATTTTTTCTTTTTTATATTTTAAACCTATATCTAATTTAGTATCCATAAATTATACTTCTAATAATTTTTCTAATTTACCTTTGTTGAAGCCTTCAACAGTTTCGCCGTCAACTAATATTATTGGTACTCCCATGAATCCCATTTCCATTAGTTCACTTCTTGCTTCAACGTTAGTAGACACATTTTTTTCTTCATACTCGAAACCTTTTTCTGCAAGGAACTCCTTAGCTGTTATGCAGTGTGGTCAAGTATTGCTTGTATATACTACTATTTTCTTTGACATGAACAATCCTCCTTTTTATTTTTACTTTACCTTTATATTTTTATATTATACACGATTTTTCTAAAATGTAAAATATGCTTAGAAAGATCCCCCGCCGGAAGGTAACCCAACATCATAAGAATTTTCAAACATCATTTTTGCAATATTGTAAGAAATTAACAGTTGATATTTTCCAATTTCTGCTTGAGATAAAGCAGTTTCAGCATCTATTACATCAGTAAGGGTAGCTAAGTCGTATTCGTAGAATAGTCGAGATACTCTTTCAGATTCTCTAGCTATAGCTACGGATTCCGTCATATTGTTAAGAGCTCTTTCTGCTTTTAACAGCTCTAGATATTTAGTTCTTACATCAAGTTCTACATCTTTAAAGGATTGCTCATATGCATGTTCTGCTTCCAAAAGTTTTTCTTCTGCATTTTTATACTGTCTAAGTGCAGGAGTATAGTAGGATTTATACGCTCCAGTTTCCACTTCTTGTAGTTCTAACTTAGCTTTTAGCTTTTTAATATCCGATCTATTTTCCAAGGCAGCCTGTATACTTGTTTGAAGGTCTATTTCTTCTGTTGGTGTATATCCTACATCAGATACTAGTTCCACTTTCTTATCAAAATCAAGACCTAAAGTATTATTAAGTTCTAAGTATTTAATTTTCAAAGTGTCTTCTGCATCTTGGTAGTCTGATTTGGCACTTATATAAGCAGAATCCGCTTGAAGTTTAACTAATTTTGTAGCAACTCCATTTTCATATTTTACATTTGCAATACCTCTATGCTGTTCTGCTTTTTTAAGTAGCTGTTCCTGAAGCTGCATGGTTTTTTCGGCTATTAAAACCTGATAATATGCTGATTTAGCACCTATTTCCAGAGCTTCTAGAGTTTGCTTTTTAGTTTCTTCGAGGATTAATTTATTGTTCTCAGCTGCTTTAATTCCATAGCCTCTTTTAATTAGAAGTTTACTTATAAAATCATCTGTTATATCTATATCCATCATATCATACATAACTAAAGGTAATTTAAGTAATGCTTCCATATCATCTTGTAAATCTTTTTGTTCACCTATAGCTTTATTTACATCTCTTATATTCCTATCCAAGGTCTGAATATCCCAGCTATTTTCTATAGCCAACTGCGCAGCATCCTCTATAGTCAATTGAAGTATTTCCTCTTCTACTGCTTCTTCTTGATTTTCTTCTTCTGTTAGCGCTGATTCTGTGGTAGTTTCCATTCCCATTACAGGTATAGAACTTATCAACATCATTAGTACCAGTCCTAATATTAATTTTTTATTCATAACTATCTCCTTCCGAATCCTTCTAGTAGTGAATCAATAATCTTTGCAAAGTCTATTTCTGAGTTTTTATCTCCTAGTGAATTAATACCCAAATGCTGGTTTGATATACTTAGAATGCAGGATGTTAGTATGTCTTTATCTGCATCTTCTCTCACAACACCTTCTTTAATTCCCTCTTCTACTATTACCATTATATCATAATAGTGGCTGTTCATTGAACAGAAAAATGTATCTCTCACCTTATCTGAAATTAATTCTCTATTGGAGAAAAAACTTTCAAATATTGTATTTTGATTCTTCATATAATTCTTTTTATATTTAAAGTACTCTATTACTTTTTCTCTAAACCCTAAATTTTGGTTTAAAACTTCTTTTATACCTTCAAATCCTTTTTCCATACTAAATATCATAGAAGTTTCAAAGAGTTCTTTTTTACTTTTGAAATACTCGTATAAAGTACCTTTGCCTATTCCAGCCTTATCAGCGATGGTTTTAATCTTTGCATTATGATAGCCGTTTATTTGAAAAATTTCGTAAGCTGCTTGTACTATTTCCATTTCTCTTTGGTTTTTAAATTTCATCAGTTGCCACCTCGTCTTCTTCATCAAGCATTCCAAAAATTTTCTTGAAGAAGTGTGCAATATCATCAATAACTGTGTACATTACCGGTACAAATATCAAAGTAAGAATAGTAGATAATGAAAGTCCTCCTATTACTACTGTTGCCATCGGTAGTTGTATTTCAGATCCTTCTCCCCCTACTATAGCTAATGGTACTAGAGCTAATATTGTAGTTAATGCCGTCATCAGTATAGGTCTAAGTCTTATCGGTCCTGCATTAAGTATTGCTTCTCTTCTACTTTCTCCCATAGCTCTTCTTTTATTAATGTAGTCCACTAGTACAATAGCATTGTTTACAACAATACCTACAAGGACTATAAATCCTATAATCGAAACTATACTTATATCTACACCTGTAATAGCCAATCCTAAAAATCCACCGGATAAAGCTAATGGTACTGTAAACATAATGATAAATGGATACATTAATGATTCAAACTGGGCTGCCAGTATCATATATACAAGCAGTATTGCTAAAAGTAGCACTATAATAAGATCATTGAAGGCATCTTCAATTAGCTCTACTTCTCCACCAAAGCTGTATGTATAACCCTGAGGCATATTATAGTCAGCAAGCAAATTTTCTATTTCTGTACTTACACTTGCTACGTCTCTACCAAAGGTATCTGCACTTACAGAAACTACTCTAGATTGATTCTCCCTTTGTATGCTTATTGGTCCTCTATCCAAATATACTTCTGCCACCTGCTCTAAAGGTATTATAGCTCCTGTCGGTCCTGTTAAAGGTAGTGATTCTAATGCAGATACACTTTCTTTATATCTCTCATCACCTTTTATTATCACATCTAATTCTTCATTTTCATACTTGAAAGTTGTAACCGTACGTCCTGACAATGTATTTCTAACAGTGTTAGCAATTTGACCGGTAGTTAACCCGTATCTCGCCGCTCTATCTTTATCAATTCTTACTCTAACTTCTGGAACACCTTCTGATATTGATGTTTCAACTTCTCTAGTTCCAGCGACATTTTCTACAATTTCCTTAAAATCATTACTTAGAGTTTCTAAGGTAGCAATGTCATCACCTTTTATACTTATTGATAATCCTCCTCCGGCAAGACCTCCAGCACCCATCATAAAGGATGTAGGCGATACTCCTATTTCTGCTCCCGGTACATTTTTAACCATATTTCTAATTTCATCGGCTAATTCAAAGGAGGATTTTTCTCTTTGGTCTAGGTTTTTAAGCATAACCATAATATTTGCAGAATTTGTACTGGAACCACCCATATTCATTCCAGCACCGCCGCCTCCAATACTAGAATATACATAATCAATTTCTTCAACATCTTTTAAAATTTCTTCTATTTCTTCTACTACATTATCCGTTTCATTTAGCTCAGAACCATTTGGTAAAGAAACGGTTATATCTATCTGCCCTTCATCTGAAGCTGGTAAAAATGATGATCCTACAGTTGTAAGTGAAAAAGCACTACCTACAAATAAAACTAACATTAAAATGAATATTAGCAATCTATGATTTAAACTTTTATCTAAGCCTTTTTTATATCCTCTTCTTATTTTGTTGATAAATCCTTTTTCTTCTATTAATCCTTTTTCTTCCTTATCTACATCAATTTTTATGTTTTTAATTTTCAAAATATTTGCTGAGAGCATCGGTATTAGTGTTAATGCTACCCCCAGTGAACTAATTAATGAAAAGGTAACTGTCATAGCCAACTCTTTAAATATTGTTGAAGTTATACCTTCAACAAAAACTATAGGTAAGAATACAGCTATTGTAGTAAGGGTTGAAGCTGTAACTGCTGCTGCAACTTCATTAGCTCCAAGGATTGAAGCTTCTTTAACACCGTACCCTTCAGTTCTATATCTGTAGATATTCTCAAGTACAACTATAGAATTATCTACGAGCATACCAATCCCCAGTGCGATACCACCTAATGTCATCATATTAAGTGTAACATCTGCGAAGTATACTAGTATAAAAGTTGATATAATCGAAATCGGCATTGATAATCCAATTATTAAAGTTGATTTAAAGTTTTTCAAAAACAAAAGAAGTACTATGATTGCTAAAAGCCCGCCTAATAAAGCATTCCTAGCCATATTTCCTATAGCAAAATTAATATAATCAGCTTGATCGAATACTTTATTAATTGTTACGTTACCGTATTCTTGTTGGAGTATTTCAAGTTCTTGATTAATTTCATTTGAAATATTAACTGTGTTAACTCCAGACTGCTTCATTATTGTAACTTCTATAGTATCTTCACCATTCAGTCTAGAGATAATGTCTTTATCTGAGTTAGTTAAATTTACATTAGCTATATCACTAAGCCTTACACTACCTCCTGATTGTAGGGGTATATTAGCATTTTTTATTTGTTGGAGTGAATCATATTCTCCTATAGTTCTAACATTTAGTTCTTGATTCCCTTTATATATTTCTCCCCCTGGCAGATTAATGTTATCTGACATTAGTATTTGTGAAATATAGTCTAAAGTTATGTTAAATCCCTGAATTTTATTTTGATCCAACTCTATCTGAACTTCCTGTTCAAAGCCACCACCTATATCAACAGAAGCAACACCTTGAATTCTCTCGAGTCTTGTTTTTATTATATCTTCAGATATTTTTTGGGTAGTAGAAATATCTCCCTGGCTTCTTACTGTAAGATACATTACAGGCATTGCTGTAGGGTCAAATTTGAATACATTTGGATCAGAAGCTCCATCTGGTAAAAATCCTTTTACCATGTCAATCTTTTCTCTCATTTCAAGAGCTGCAAAATCCATATCTGTACCGAACTCAAGTTGTAGTATTATTAATGAGCTTCCTTCTGAAGATATCGAAGTAAGGGTGTCTATATTTCCTACAGTAGTTAATGAATTTTCTAATGGTCTTGTAACTAAATTTTCTATCTCTTCCGGACTTACTCCTGAATAACTTGTTGAAACTACAGCTATTGGAAATTCAATATTTGGAAGTAGATCTATCGGTAATTCTGTTAATGAAACGACACCTATTAAAATAACTATCAGAATTATCATCAAGATAGTAACAGGTCGTCTAACTGAAAATTTTGAAATCATATTATTCTCCCTTCACTACCTTTATAGTTGTTCCTTCACTTACATAATCCTGTCCTTTTATAATAACCTGTTCTCCCTGCGAAATACCGGAAGTGATTTCTAATCTGTCTCCAACATCCAATCCTGTTTCCACGATATTTTCTACAGCTTTATCCCCTTCGACTGTATAAATCACTGTACTATCATCTTTTTGTAAAACCGCTTGTGATGGTACAGCTATTACATTTTCTCTAATGTCTGTTGGTATAATTACAGTAGCAAACATTCCTGATTTTATATTATTATCATTGGACAATCTTATTTTAACCTCGTAAAGACCTGTTTGAGGATTTACAGAATCGCTTACAGATTCTATTTCGGCAACGGTTTCTAATTCAGCAGCATCTATTTCAACTGTTACTTCTTTACCAGAATATATCTTATTTATAATATTTTCCGTTACATTTACAACTATTTTTACATTTTCCATATCCATTATTACTACAGATGGTGATGAATTCGTTGCATATTCGCCTTCTTCTATATTAATACTGGTTATTGTTCCACCTATTGGTGCCTTAACCTCTGCATTATCTAATGCATCCATAGCCTGGTTGTATCCTACTCTCGCTTGATTTACCTGTGCTTGAACCGTCTGCAGGCTTTTATCCGAAGCCGCTAATTTTGCCTGATCATATTCAGCCTTAGAAACAGCACCCTGTTCGTATAACTCTTCTGTTCTTTCAAAAGCATCTTTTGCACTTTCTATCTGTTCTTTAGTTCTTTCGTAATTTGCTAAAGCAGTATTATATGCTGCTCTTGCTTGGTCAACCTGGTTTTGTATATCATCTTCATTTAAAATAAATAAAACATCATCTTTTGCAACTAAATCACCTATGGATACTCTAACTTCTTCTACTTTACCCACTATTTTAGGCATTACATATACATCTTTATCCGCATAAACATTTCCAGAAAAAATATTTTCTACATATATGTCCTGTTTTTGTGCATTTTCAACTTCCACCGCTATATATGTTTCTTTTTCTTCTTCAACAGCTTCCTGTCCGCATCCGGCTAAGGATACAGCCATAATCACAACAAGAGCTGAAATTATTATCTTTTTCACAATACTACCTCCTGATATTTTGGTTATATTTTTATGTATTTTTTACCGACTGACCAGTCGGTTCTATAATATTACCACTTATTATACCGCAAGTCAATTAGAATAAGATTAAAAAATAATTAAAATAAATGTATAATTTTTTTTAAAAATGGTAAAATATATATAGAGTCTTTTAAACTTTAATTTTAAGGAGGTTACTATGGAAAGATTAATGAAATGTGGTGGTTGTGGTTTTACTACACAAAAGGAGGCATTAGGAGACAACTGTCCTAAATGTGGTGCTCCAAGAGAAAAATTTATCGAGTTAAGCGAGGAAACATCTGATAAAATAAGAAATGCAGATGCAACTAACGATCTTCATATGGATATTATTAATTTAGCAATGGCTATTGAAGAATTAGCAAATGAAGGAATAGAGCTTGATTTAGATCCAGGTTGTGTAGATGCTTTTGAAAAAGCTATACAGGCTGCTTGGGAAATGAAGCAGATTTCTAAAGCTGAGTTAGCTATACACATGAATAAAAACAAATGGTAAGAAATAATTAAAGATATTTTATTTTAGAAGCTTGAAATTTCAAGCTTCTTTTATTTTTAAAAATCATAAATTACTCTTAATTGTTAACATTTTATTTATTTTATCGTTTTATGTATGTTATAATAAATTCAGAGGTGATTTTATGAAGTTAAGTAGTTTTTTGAAGTTAGTAGAAATACAGACAAAGGCTGCTAGTATAGTTCCATTTTTATTAGGTACTTTTTATGCTCTTTATACTTTTAATTCTTTTAGCTTTTTAAATTTTCTTATTATGTTAATTTCTTTAGAGGTTTTTGATATGGCTACCACTACAATCAATAATTATATCGATTTTAAAAGTGCAAAGAAAAAGGAAGGTTTTGGATATGAATCTCATAATGCTATTGTAAGGGATAACATACCCGAAAAAATAGTTCAGCTAACTATCACTGTACTACTATTAATAGCTATTATATTTGGTATTATATTAGTCGCAAGAACTAATTTATTAGTATTAATTATTGGTATTATGTCTTTTGCAGCAGGTATTTTATATACTTTTGGACCGGTACCTATTTCAAGAACTCCTTTTGGAGAACTAGTATCAGGATTTATAATGGGATTTTTTATAATCTTTTTAGGTACATATATACATGTTTACGATAGCAGTATAGTTTTATTTAATTTAGATAACTGGGTTTTAAATCTAAGCATAGACCTACCGGAATTATTAAAGATTTTCTTAGTATCTTTACCTGCACAACTTGGTATTGCAAATTTAATGCTTGCCAACAACATCTGTGATATAGAAGATGATATAGCTAACGAAAGATATACTCTTCCAAGATATATTGGTAAAGAAAACTCAATAAGGTTA
>JAWSUU010000025.1:0-21393 GCA_033549325.1 Bacillota bacterium
GTACTTTACAACTATAAATAAAATGGGTATTGATAAAGATGGTATGATGAGATATTGGAATATGGAGCTTACACTATATCCTGAGGAAATTCCAGAAGGTGAATACGGTGTTGACATAACAAGAGTAGATTATAAAATGGAAGCAGTAGTCAATTCTATAAATGAAGATGTAGAATTTAGAGATTATTCGAATATATCGGAAGAAGGACAAAATATAAGTCCACTTATAAACAATCCTGAAAGTCAAGAATCTCAAGCACTAATAATGCAGATATACGGAAAACTAATGCAGGAAGTTGGATCTAATCCTTTAATTCAAAGAATAGCAGAAGAGGCTGGAGTTTATTAAAAAATGTTAAGAAAGATAAAGCTAATAGGATTTGAATTAAAAAACAGTATATTTAATCTAAAAGTCCTAACAATAGTAATAGTATTACCGCTACTGGCGGTAGTACTATTTAACTTTGCTTTTAAGGATTTTGTATCCCAAGATCCAGTTTTTAAATTAGGTTTAGTTGACAAGGAAAATTCACCAACAAGCAGTTATTTAATAGAACAGCTTTTGCAAGATGAAGATATTACTTCTTTAATTAGTTTTGAAAAAATTGATGATGAAAACAGCATTTCTAAAGTTGAAAGAGGAGAAATTAATGGAGTTTTTAAAATTCCTGAAGATTTTACCGACAGTCTAATTAATATGAAAAATAATCCTATTGAAATAATTTACAATAAAAATGATGTATTAATTTCTTATGCATTAAATGCTGTCGCAGACAGCTTTTCTTTATATATAGAAGAAGTACAAAGGAGCATTTCAGCTACTTATTATACTACTTCAAAAATAGAAGATTTAAAGGAAAATACTCAAAAAATTAATAATAATATTTCCATTATAATGATAGGGGAAGTATTTAATAGAAAAATGGGAATTATCAAAAATGAATTAGAAGATATACCAACAACATCTTCAGGAATTTATTTTTTAGTTATGATAGAGATACTAATACTGAGTTATGTCAGCCTTTATTTTACATATAAATTCATGAAAGAAAAACATCTAAATAGAAAGATTCAAACATTAGGTTTAAAAAGAGGAGAAATTAAAATAATTAAATTAATTTCCTATTTAATCCTTATTAATATGCAGATACTTATAATATTTATTCCAATATATTATTTACTAATGGGAGATTTTGTACTTAAAAATGTACTGTATTTGAATTTAATATCCATTGTTTTATTTTCTCTGTGGTTTTTAATTAGCAGCTTTATAAAAAAACCGGAGAATTTCATACTAATAAGTACGCTAATAATTGTTTTCAATAATTTACTAGGAGGGACTCTTTTTCCTCTTGCATTAATGCCTTATAATTTAAAATTATTGTCCCAGTTTACATTTAACTACTGGTTTGGTGTAGAATTTTTACACATGATTACGGGAAATACAAATATGTTCATATTGGCAGTTTTTCTTATTTTATCCCTAACATTTCTTCTAATTTCAATGAGAGGAGATGCTTTAGATGCTTAAAATGATAAAATGGAAAATGAAAATGTTTTACAGCAATAAAATACTAGTTGCATTACTCTTTTTAATGCCTGTTTTGATTACAGTCTTTATTTCTCCTTCTTTAATAGAAGCTAGTACAGCTGAAATTAGTATCAATATAATCGATGAAGATAATACTGAAATATCTAGAAATTATAAAAAAAGAATTGAAGATGATAATAGAATAATACACTATGAGTTATCCTATGAAAAAGGAATAAAAGGGATAGAGAAAAATGATATATCTGGTATGTTGATAATAAAGAAAGGATTTTCTAAAAAAATAAAAAGCGGTCAAAATAATGAATTAGTAGAATTAATATATTCAAAGGACGATTACTACTTTAAGTCCCTAACTGATATATTTGTACAGCATTATTTTGCAGATTTGGCCAAATATAGAAATATAGATTATGTTCTTAGAAACTATGATTTAGTAGATGAAATTAGATATAAAAATGAATATGAAAACCAATATGATAAACTAAAGAAGGCAGATATATACCAATTTGATTTTATAACAACGGAAGTAGGATCTAAAGAGAATATAAGTAGAATTACCGGGGGAAATATACTTTTATATAGATATATAATTGGAGTATTATTTCTTTTAGCATATATTTTATGTTTGATACAAAATATTGAATCAAATATAAAAAAACAGGGCATGATAGAGAAAATCATGTTATCGGAGGTTAATTTTTTACACTACGGAATTGGAAATTTATTTGGATCGGTTATCCCAATATCTATAAATATAACCCTTCAATTAATAGTACTAAGTATATTTGCCAGGGTAATATTTAACCTTGCTATAGTTGTTTATATTTTAATGTTTTCATTATCAATTGGTCTATTGTCAAATTTATTGATAAAAATGTTTAAAAAAACTGAAAACATGTATCTTATGATACCATATTATATTATAATAATATGGATATTCGGAAATGTATTATTTAACCTGGAATTTCTTTCCTTTTTTAATCTCAGCGGGAGCATATTTCCTGGTGCAGGGATTAAAGATATAATAACAAGTTTAATGTTGAGTACAGATATAGACTTAAAAACTAAGATTATTAAAGAATTTGTCATGATTTTAGTTATGGCTGTAAGTCTATTATCTTTAGAATATAAGGAGTTTAAAAATGTTGCTAGTTGAATTTAAAAATGTATATAAAAAATATAAAAAAGAAAGTATACTTGAAGATATAAATTTTTCTATTGAAAAAGGACAGGTGGTTGGAATCATAGGACCAAACGGCATTGGAAAATCTACTACGTTATCTTTGCTTACAGGTCTTTCAAAGGCTACTAAAGGTGAAATTGACTACTATGATAAGAAGGATTTCCAAACAAAAACGGGATACGTACCTCAAAACAATGCTTTATATGAAAATCTTTCAGGCTTTGATAATTTATCCTTTTATTACGATATTTTAGGAGTTAAAGGTAGTAAAAAAGAAAAAATAAAAGAAATAGGAAGATATTTGAACTTGGAAGATCAACTGGATAAAAAAGTATCCAAATATTCTGGTGGTATGAGGAGAAAGCTAGATATTGGAGCAGCACTATTAAATAATCCGGATATATTAATAATGGATGAACCAACTGCCGGGTTAGATATTGTTACCAGAAACAGTATATTAGATTTAGTTAAAAAACTTAACGAAGAAGGAAAAACAGTTATTTTTACCAGTCACTATGTAAATGAAATGAAAAACTTATGTGATAAAATAATTTTGCTAAAAGACAGAAAAATAATTTTTGATGGAAGTTTTGAAGAACTAAACCTTAAACATCCTAATATTGAAAGCATTGAAGAAATATATTTATATTTATACAATTCATAATAATTACAAATAATTAAAAAACTATTGACACTCATGTAACAAAATGCTAATATAAGTGAAAATTAAAAAAAGTTATGACGGAGAAAAAAGTTTTTATTTTTTTAGTTACAGAGAGTCAATGGTGGTGGAAATTGATACTAGGGTAAAAGCGAACTCACTCCAGAGCTGGTTTTCAGAAGAATAGTAAGAAAGCCCGGGAGCTTACGTTAAAAAGCTAGGATTTGATAGAATCTGAATAAGGTGGTAATTTTTATATTACAACCAGAGTGGTACCGCGGGATAAGTATACCCGTCTCTGACTATATGTTAGAGACGGGTTTTTTGTATTAAAAAACTAAGGAGGAAAATTATGGGAAGGAAAGTAAAGATATTTGATACCACATTAAGAGATGGTGAACAATCTCCAGGATGTTCAATGAATTTAAAAGAAAAAGTACAGATGGCAAAGCAGCTGGAAAATCTTAAAGTAGATGTTATTGAAGCTGGATTTGCTGCTGCTTCAGAAGGAGATTTAAAGGCTATAAAAGAAATAGCAAAATCAGTAAAAAAATCTACTGTAGCAAGTTTAGCCAGAGCAAAAAAAGAAGATATAGATAAAGCATGGGAGGGAGTTTCAGAAGCAGAAAAACCTAGAATACACACCTTTATAGCTACTTCACCTATACATATGACTTACAAGCTTAAAATGACGGAGGAAGAGGTTCTTAATCAAGCTGTGGAAATGGTTTCATATGCAAAAAGTTACTGTGAAGATATTGAATTTTCTGCAGAAGATGCTACAAGAAGCAGTGCAGACTTTTTAGCAAAATTATTCAAAGAAGTAATTAAAGCAGGAGCTACGACGATTAACATTCCGGATACCGTTGGATACACTACACCTAATGAATTTTATAGCTTTATAACAGAAATAAAAAGCAAATGTCCTGATTTGGAAAATGTAGATATATCTGTTCACTGCCACGATGATTTAGGATTAGGAGTTGCTAATTCTATAGCTGCAATTGAAGCTGGAGCAACTCAAATAGAATGTACCATAAATGGTATTGGAGAAAGAGCAGGGAATGCTGCGTTAGAAGAAATTGTAATGGCTCTTGAAACGAGAAAAGATGTTTATAAAACATCAACGAATATAGAAACTACCCAACTATATAGAAGCAGTCAACTTCTTACTAGAATCACGGGGGTTAAAGTACAACCTAATAAGGCTATAGTTGGAGCAAATGCCTTTGCTCACGAATCTGGAATACATCAACATGGAGTGTTAAGTAATAAAGAGACTTATGAAATAATGACTCCGGAGTCTATAGGATTAAATAAGAACAAGCTTGTACTGGGAAAACATTCTGGTAGACATGCATTCAAAGATAAATTAGAATCTATGGGATATAAATTAAATTCAGAAGAAATAAATTCAGCATTTATAAGATTTAAAGAAATCGCGGACAAGAAAAAAGAAGTATTCGATAGAGACATAGATGCAATTATATCAAGACAAAGTACAGGAGTAGAAGAAAAATATAAGTTGATTAGATTTGTAATTAACAGTGGAAATAGCATCACTTCTACAGCGGCAGTTATAATAGAAAAAGAAGGAGAAAAAATTGAAGTTGTAGACACGGGAGATGGACCAATAGATGCAGCTTTTAATGCCATTGAGAAAATTGCAGGTACAAAGCTTAAATTAGAGGATTATTCATTAAGTTCAGTTACTGAAGGAAAGGATGCCTTAGGAGATGCAGTGGTAAAATTAAGAGAAAATGGAAAAATCTTCGTTGGAAGAGGATTAAGTACAGATGTTGTTGAATCAAGTGTTAAAGCATATATTAATGCATTAAATAAAATGCATAGCGAAGAAAACATTAAAAATTTGGAGGTAGTATAATGGGAATGACCATGACACAAAAAATCATTGCAGCACACTGTGGTAAAGAAAAAGTAACAGCAGGAGAATTTGTTGAAATGAATTTGGATATAGTATTGGGTAATGATATTACAACTCCAGTAGCTATTAATGAGTTTAACAAAATGGGAGCTAGTGAAGTTTTTGATAAAAATAAAATCGTTATAGTTCTTGATCATTTTACACCGAACAAAGATATAAAATCTGCTCAAC
Source organism: Bacillota bacterium (assembly GCA_033549325.1). Lineage (GTDB taxonomy): Bacteria > Bacillota > Clostridia > Tissierellales > Dethiosulfatibacteraceae > UBA8670. The sequence continues at coordinate 5,513 of JAWSUU010000025.1, forward strand.
AGTGTAAAATTTCCAGAGAATTCGCAAAGGAAAAAGAAATAAAAAACTTTTTCGACGTTGGTCAAATGGGCATAGAGCATGCTTTACTACCGGAAAAAGGTCTTGTGGTTTCTGGTGATACAGTAATAGGAGCAGATTCCCACACATGTACTTACGGAGCTCTAGGAGCTTTTTCTACAGGAGTAGGAAGCACTGATATGGCTGGAGGAATGGCATTAGGGACCACATGGATAAAAGTACCTGAAGCTATCAAGATAAATGTTATTGGTAAGAAAAAACCTTTTGTAAGTGGAAAAGACTTGATACTCCATCTTATTGGTAGGATTGGAGTAGATGGTGCAACCTATAAATCTATAGAATTCACAGGCTCAGGTATTAAGAATCTTTCCATGGATGATAGATTTTCAATATCAAATATGGCTGTAGAAGCTGGCGGTAAAAATGGTATTTTTCCTGTTGATGATAAAACGATAAAATACATGGAAGAAAGAAAAATTAAAGAATGGTCGATATTTGAAGCTGATGAAGATGCTCTTTATGATGAGAAAATTACTATAAATTTAGATGAACTAAATCCAACGGTAGCATTTCCTAGCTCACCGGAAAACACAAAAGACATAAAAGATATTGGAGTGATAAAGATAGATCAGGTAATGATAGGTTCCTGTACAAATGGAAGAATTGAAGATATGAGAGCAGCAGCCCAAATATTAAAAGGCAAAAAAGTAGCGGATGGAGTAAGAACAATAATAATTCCCGCTACCCAGGAAGTGTACAAACAGTGTATAAAAGAAGGAATACTTGAAATATTTATAGATGCAGGAGCTGTAGTAAGTACTCCAACCTGTGGCCCTTGTTTGGGAGGTCATATGGGAATAATGGCATCAGGAGAAAAGGCAGTAACTACTACAAACAGAAATTTTGTAGGTAGAATGGGTCATAAAGAATCTGTAGTGTATCTTGCAAGTCCAGCTGTAGCAGCAGCATCTGCAATTAAAGGGAAAATTGAAAATCCAAATAATATATAGAGGAGGATTACATGAATACCGTAGGTAAAGCATTCAAGTTTGGAGATAATATTGATACTGATTTAATAATTCCGGCAAGGTACTTAAATACAACAGACCCTAAAGAGTTGGCTAAGTATTGTATGCAGGATATAGATGAAGATTTCACAGATAAAATTAACAAGGGGGATATTATAATAGGAGGAAATAACTTCGGATGTGGGTCTTCTAGAGAACATGCACCTATAGCAATTAAAGGAGCTGGAATATCCTGCGTTATAGCTAAAAGCTATGCAAGAATATTCTATAGAAATTCTTTTAATATAGGACTTCCTATATTAGAATCTGAAGAAGCTTCGGTAAAAATAAGTCAAGGTGATGAAATAGATGTTGATTTCACAAATGGAGTTATAAAAAACATTACGAAGAAAGAACAATACAAGGCAAATAAATTTCCTGAGTTCATTCAAAGTATTATAAAGTACAATGGATTAGTAGGATATGTAAAAAACAAATTGAAACAGGGAGAGTAAAATGATTTATAAAATAGCAGTTATTAAAGGAGACGGCATAGGACCTGAAATAATAAATGAAGGAGTAAAGGTACTTAAAAAAGTAGGTGAAAAGTATAATATTCAATTTGAATTTACTGAAGTTTTGGCAGGAGGAGCAGCTATCGATGCAGTGGGAGAATGTCTCCCGGATGAGACTCTTGAAATCTGCAAAAACAGTGATGCGGTTTATTTAGGTGCTGTTGGAGGACCTAAATGGGATGATTTAAAAGGTGAAGAAAGACCGGAAAAGGCTCTTCTTAAATTGAGAAAAGAGCTAGGTCTATTTGCCAATATCAGACCAATAATAATGTATGATGAACTTAAGGATGCTTGTCCCTTAAAGGACGAAATAGTACAGGAAGGTCTGGATATAGTAATCGTAAGAGAGCTAACCGGCGGGATATATTTCGGAGAGAGAAACTACTCAGATGAGTATGCTTGGGATAAAATGGGATATTCTAAAGATGAAGTAGAAAGAATAGCAAAAAAAGCCTTTGAAATAGCTCAGAAAAGAAATAAAAAAGTTACGAGTATAGATAAATCCAATGTTTTAGATTCTTCAAGACTTTGGAGAAAAACCGTAGAAAATACTAATAAAAAGTACAAGGATATTGAATTAAAGCATATGTATGTGGATAATGGAGCAATGCAGCTTGTGGTAAATCCTAAACAATTTGACGTAATACTTACTGGAAATATGTTTGGGGATATACTTTCAGATGAAGGAAGTATAATTACCGGTTCCTTAGGAATGCTGCCGTCAGCTTCTTTAGGCGAAGGTACTTTAGGCATGTATGAGCCTGTTCACGGCTCAGCACCGGACATTGCAGGTCAAAACAAAGCTAATCCTATAGCTGCAATACTTTCAGCAGCTATGATGATTAAGTATTCCTTTGGATTAATTGAAGAAGGAGAATCTATTGAAAAAGCAGTGAAATATGCATTAAAAAAAGGAATTAGAAGTAAAGACATTGCTAAAAAGGGGGAAAAGATCTACGGAACTAAAGAAATTGGAGATATTATTTGTCAATATGTATAATTAAATATAACCTCTAAAAATTGCTAATAAGCATATTTTTTCTAGTTAAGGGTAATAAAATAATAAGTTAATTACTGGAGGTTGAATAATGATAGAATGGTTATCACAATTTAATCCTATAACTCAAGCATTAATAGGAACTTTATTTACGTGGTTATTAACAGCTTTAGGAGCGGGATTGGTTTTTTTCTTTAAGGAAATAAACAATTATGCATTAAATGGTATGCTAGGTTTTGCAGCAGGAGTAATGATAGCAGCTAGTTTTTGGTCTTTACTTGCACCGGGTATAGAGATGGCAGAAGATTTAGGTCAGATACCTTGGGTAAGTGTTTCCATTGGTTTTTTAGGAGGAGGGGCTTTTTTATTTGGTGTTGACAAATTATTGCCTCATTTACACATTGGAATGGATACCTCTAAGGCAGAAGGAATTAAAACCCGCTGGCAAAGAAGTGTGCTTTTAGTTTTGGCAATTACACTTCATAATATTCCGGAAGGACTTGCAGTAGGTGTTGCTTTTGGTGCTGTAGCTTATGGTCTTCCATCAGCTTCACTAACAGGAGCAGTAGCTTTAGCAATAGGTATCGGTTTGCAAAACTTTCCGGAAGGTGCTGCTGTATCAATTCCTCTCAGAAGAGAAAAAATGTCACGTAAAAAAGCCTTTTTTTATGGACAGGCTTCAGGTATTGTAGAACCTATATCAGGAGTATTAGGAGCCGTGGCGGTATTAACTATGAGACCGGTGCTGCCATATGCACTATCTTTTGCAGCAGGAGCTATGATATATGTAGTAGTTGAAGAACTAATACCTGAAGGTAATCTAGAAAGAGATTCTATGTTATCGGATGTCACGACAATTGGAGTACTATTAGGATTTTCTATAATGATGATTTTAGATGTAGCACTAGGGTAAAATCTAATAACGATTTAGATGTATTGTTATTCCATCATAACAATACATCTTTTTGTATTTAAAGGTATAAAAAATATTTAAACATTTATTTTTATAAAAAATTATTATAAAATAGAAAAGACATATACAAAAATAGACATAAAATGATTATTTTGATAATTACGAGGTGATATTTTGGATAAAAATAAATTTTTACAAAAATACAGTAGGTTTACAGGAGTATTTTTTTGTTTTGTAATAGCTATACCTGCATGGGTTATAGGTAAACAGTTTCCTGTTATAGGAAGTCCGGTAATAGCTATATTATTTGGTTTGTTAATAGCAATGTTTCCTAGAAATTCAAATTTTGAAGCAGGTATAAAGTTCACTTCGAAGAAGTTACTTCAATTAGCTATAATACTTCTTGGATTTGGAATGAATTTTTTTGAAATATTTGAGGTAGGTTCCCAGACCTTGCTAATAATTATTTCTACTATTTCGGTATCATTATTGGTTGCATATATTTTAAAGAAGATTATGAAAGCACCTGTTAAAACTTCAATATTAGTTGGAGTAGGTTCATCAATATGTGGTGGTTCAGCAATAGCTGCTACAGCTCCAGTAATAGAAGCTGATTATGATGAAATAGCTACTTCTATTTCGGTTATATTTTTATTTAATGTACTGGCAGCATTTCTTTTTCCAGTAATTGGAAATACTATAGGTCTAAGTGATATAGGTTTCGGAATGTGGGCAGGAACAGCTATTAACGACACTTCTTCGGTAGTTGCAGCAGCAACTACTTGGTCTGCTGCAACAGGTAATGATGTTGCTTTAAATTATGCAACCATAGTAAAACTTACAAGAACTTTAGCGATTATTCCTATAACAATATTTTTAGGTCTATATAGATCATATTATAAGAAGTCAAACAACAATATAAATATTATAAAAATATTTCCCTGGTTTATACTGTTTTTTCTTATGGCGGCAGTATTAAATACTGTTTTAAATATACCAATTGAAGTATCAAAACAGTTTACCCAATTTGGTAAATTTTTAATAACAATGGCAATGGCTGCAATAGGATTAAATACAAATCTAGGAAAACTCATAAAAACCGGTGGAAAATTTATTATTATTGGATTTAGTTGCTGGGTAAGTATAGCCCTTGTAAGTTTGTTTATGCAGAATTTGTTGGGTTTTTAAAATTCTACAATATCTTCTAAAACTTCACCTTTTCTTAAATTGGTTCTGAAATTTTCTGTTATAAGATTTATTTTTTCAAGTTTAATTAAAATCTTTCTTTCATCTTCGCTGGTTTCAATAACCTTGTGTATACCACCGTTTTTTATTACGATTCTTTTATCACCCATTAAAGCTAAGCTTGGATCGTGAGTAGCCATAATAACAATTTTCTCTTCATTTACAAGAAGGTTTAAAGCTCTCTTTTTATCAATTCCTGCATTTTCTATCTCGTCTATCAGTACAATTGGAGATGTACTTAAAATAGCAGTATCGGCTATCATTAGTGCTCTAGATTGACCACCACTAAGACTAGTTATAGGTGTTGATAAATCAAATTTCTCTCCAGCCAGATGATTTGCACCTTCTATTATTTTGTTTATAATATCTTGCTCGTTTTCAATCATTCTGCTTTTCGCGTGAAGTTCTATAAATTCTTCTACAGTTAGATCCATTACAAAATTCATATTTTGTGAGAGTTGAGCTACCAGCTTGTTTGAAGACGAAAATCTCCATTTTTTATCTGGCTCTTCATCATTTATAAGGATTGCTCTTTTTGTAGGAGTATCTTTGTTGGCAGTCCATTCGATGTCTGCAAGAAGCCTGCTTTTTCCTGACCCGGTAGGTCCAACTATAGATATAATCTCGCTTTTATTGATTTTTAATTCGTTAAAACCTTCTGGATTTCCTTCTTTGTCAGTACCTGGAAGTATAGTTAGAGAGTGAACCTTTTCATCTTCTTCGATACCTAAAAATTCGATCATTTCATTAATAAAAGATTCTAAATCAGTTTTAATTTTTTCTATATCAATAGTCCATTCTTCTATTTCCTCTTCGGTAAAACTGTCTAAAATTTCTTCTAATGTTTTATCTTTTTTATCTTCAACTTCAAGCTTATTATTCTCAAAAAAAGATATTAAGAAAGGGTATTTATTTTCAAGTTCTGCTATAGTTTTGTTTTTTACATCTAAATATTTAATCATTTACTGTCTCCTAAATCAATCTTTCTTACATTGCCCATTTGGTAGTCATCGCCTATACGGGTTTCTCCTAAACAGTATGAGCATAAAGCCGAAGGCATAGAAAATCTCAACTTTTTACCTTTTACGCTATCAATATGAGAATCTTTATCATACAGTAGTGTACTCAGTTCAAAAGCTCCCTGTCCTGTAAGACCGTTTATATGCATTGTTACAGCTTTAGGATTTACAGAGTGTACCTTTGATGCAAAAACTTCTCTTTCGGCCTGAGATACAATATCACCTTTGGTAATTACAACTATATCAGCGGATTTCAGCATAGGACCTATTTTTTTAGGTGTATTTGTACCACTTAGATTATCAATTACACATACTGCTTTTACATCCTGAATATAAGGAGAACATCTGTTACATAAACCGGCACTTTCAGTTATCAAAACATCTAATTTTTTTTCAGTGCCCCATTTAACAACTTCTTCAATATTGCTCACAAAGTAGTGGTCTGGACAGAGGGAACCGGACAGTCCCTTTTTAACTGGAACATTTATCTTTTCGTAAAGTTTATCATCGTCGGTGTACAAACAGTCGAATTTTACTACTCCAACTTCAAGATTTCTTTCTCTTAAAGCACCTATAGTTTTAATAATTACAGATGTCTTTCCTGAAGATGGAGGACCTGAAACGGTAATTAGATTCATTTTAAAAACTCCTTTACACTCTCATTAAATATATTTTCACATTTGCTTATCAAGCTACCTATATCGTTGTTGTTTATGTAATCCCAACCCAACCACATATATTTGTTATCTGGAGGTATTTTGTTATCTACATTAGGGTTAACACTTGGAAATTTTCCGTTGTGAGATAGTATTTCTCCCACTTCTTTTGAAGCCAGGAAATCTATAACAGGTTGCATTTTTTCTTTTTTCTTTTTTTTAGTAAGCATAAAAATCGGACTAATAATAGCGCCATCTTCAGGCCATACTGGAGTCATTGGACTATTGCCTTTAGCAAGTCTGGTAAAGAAGAAAGGCATTATGGTTACAATTGGTTTTCCTGTTCGTTTAGCATGAGATCTCACCATTTCTGAAGGATGCATGCTTTTTTTAAGAGTTTTGCCTAATTTTTTTACTCCATCTTCTCCGTAATTCTTATAAATATTTAATAGAATGGCATTAAATAAGTCGAAGTCACCAATAGGTAAACTTACGCTGTTTTCAAAATCTCCTTCTAAGATATCCTTCCAGCTTTTAGGCATTTTTCTATCTTCCAATTCATCTTTATTTACTAAAAACACCGCCGGGACAACACCAATCACGGAATATTCATTGTCAGGATCTTTAAGATTGATATAATCGTTATTAAAATCTTTATTATATTCATTGTATCCTGTAAAGTCTTCGAATACATGTTGTCTTTTAAACTTACCCATCAGTTCCTTATCAAAAAATAAATCGAAACCTGCTGATATAAATATATCCGATAAATCATCAGAAGATTTTCCATTTTGAATATCTTCTTTCAACCAATCAACTCCCATAGAAGCAGGTTTTAACTCATAAGCTATCACGGTATCATCATCCTTACTCTCATACCATTTGTTAATAGCCTCTAAGAGAGGATTCTTCACAGGGCAGGGGAGAACTCCAAGTATTTTTATATCTGCTTTATCTTTAATTTCCTTGATTCCCGAGGTTACATCTTCTTCGAGATTATTTTCTATAAGATCTATCAATCTTGCCTCAAAGGTTTCAGGGTTTATCTTTTTTGATTTTAAAGCTGTTTCTAAATTAATCGCTTTTGCTATAGTTTTTCTTTTAGCTTCGTCTTCAATAGTTGTAAAACCTAAGGATATTAATAAATCCTTCGCTTCTTTATATTTTTCAGTTACATCATAAACGGTATCTTTCATATTAAAATATTTATTTGCCATAATATTTATCTCCTTTTCTTATTATGGGTATATGATAACATTTATCAAAAATAAAATACGTAACAAATGTTACGAAAATTATTTTAAAACTCTCTAATAGGTGGTTCTTTCTTTTTATATGTAAGCATTAAAATTGAAGAAATAATAATAACTGCACCTAAACCTTGAAGTAAAGTAATTTTTTCATTCAGAAAAATTATTCCAGCACTGACTGTAACTACAGGAATAAGATTTATAAATATATTGCAAACTGTGGCTTCTAATGTTTCTAAGGCATATATAAAAAGCAAATATGCTGCAGCTGAACTTAAAACACCTAAATATATTACATGTATGTAAATACCTAGAGGTAAATTGAAAATGTTGGAGTTGTTAAAAGGCATTAACAGTCCAAAAAATACAAAACCTATAAGAGTTTGATAATAGGTAATAGTTATAGTAGTATATTTCTTGTATAGTGGTTTTGATAAAAAAGTATATACAACCCAAGATATAGATGCTAAAAGTATTAAAGCAGATCCTATAAGCATATCAACTATATCTCTTTGAGGATCGAAACCTACTATAAGAATTACACCTATTACAGATAGGGTAACACTAATTATCTTCTTCACTGATACCTTTTCTTTGTTAATTATGGTTTCCGAAATCATAGTTAATACCGGAATCACTGCTATAAGAATAGAAGCAGTAGATGCAGTTAAATACTCCATACCGTAGTTTTCAAACATAAAATATAAAAAGACACCGGAAATTCCTCCTGCAAAGAATATTTTTCTATCTTCTTTATCCATTCTAACTTTTGGATATTTATTTTTTTTAATTATATATAAAGCAATCACTGCTAGAAAAAATCTCCAAAACGCTAGAGATATTGGATTGAAGTAATCTAAAGATGCTTTTGTGCTTATAAAAGATATCCCCCAGATTAATACAGTTGCTAAAATTGAAAAATATCCTATTTTTTTTGAGTTGTTCATTATTCCTGCCTCCTGTATAATGTATATATGCATTAGAATTATTTGACAAAATCAATTATAACATAGTAAAAATATAATTTCTATAAATGAGGTGACCTATGAATTTAAACTTAATACTTACAGCAGTTACTCCTGGAATTGCACTGGCTGTAGTCATATATTTAGTAGATAAACACGATAGAGAACCGGTAAAACTTCTTATAAAGACCTTTGTAGGTGGAGCTATTATTACTATACCAACGATTTTTTTGGAGTCTTTTTTAGTTGGATTTAATATCTTCGGGGGTCTAATAGGGATAGCTTATCAAGCTTTTATAGTTGCAGGGTTTTCCGAAGAATTTATGAAAAGATTAGTTGTTAATAAAGTGGCCTACTATAACAAGTATTTTGATGAAAAACTGGACGGCATTGTATATGCAGTTTTTTCAGCTTTAGGATTTGCAACTGTTGAAAATATTATATATGTAGTATTTAGATTTTCTGATGTAGAAAGTGTTGGAGTTTATCGAGCCATATTATCCGTGCCGGCACATATGCTTTTTGCGGTAACCATGGGTTATTATCTATCATTGGCTAAATTTTCTAAGACGGAGATAGAAAAAAGATTTTACTACAAAAAATCTCTTACTGCTCCAATGATTCTCCACGGTACATTCAATTTTATACTAATGTCTGGTAATGGATTTCTAATGATATTTTTCTTGCCATTCGTAGTATACTTATGGAGTATAAATATCAAAAAATTAAATATATACTATCAAGAATCTAAAATTATCAATACTGTAGACCCTGACGACGGTGATAATTTATGATAGATTTAAAAAACGGAGAAAGTATAGAAGACCTGCAATGCAGAGGGTTAAAAATAATACAAAATGAAAACTGGTTTTGCTTCGGTATGGATGCAGTACTTTTAGCAAATTTTTGTGATTTAAAAGACGGAGAAGAAGTAGTTGATTTAGGTACGGGAACGGGGATTATACCAATACTTTTATATGGGAAAAATAATGCGAAAAAAATATTCGGCATAGAAATTCAAAAAGAAGTTGCAGAAATGGCTCAAAGATCTATTAGATTAAACAAAGTAGAAGAATATATAGAAATAATAAACACTAATTTAAAGGATTACAGAAAATATTTAAAAAAAAACCACTTTGATACAGTAGTTACAAATCCTCCTTATATACAAACTTCCAACAACTTAATAAGTCCCGAGAAGAAAAAAGCACTTTCACGACATGAAATAGAAGGGAATTTAGAAGATTTTATAAAAGCCGCAGCAGAACTTTTAAAACACAGGGGAAAACTTTATATGGTATACAGACCAAATAGACTTGTTGAAGTATTTCAACATATGAAGAAATACAAAATAGAACCTAAAAAAATTAGATTTGTTCAAAATAGGATAGATGAGGAACCAAATTTAGTTTTGATAAAAGGTATTAAGGCAGCTAATCCATATTTAATAGTTGAAAAACCTTTAATAGTTTTCAATAGAGAAGGAAATTATACAGAAGAAATAAATAAAATATACAGCAGTTAGGTGGTAATAATGAGTAAAATATACGTTTGTCCTACTCCTTTAGGAAATCTTGAGGATATGACATTTAGAGTTATAGATACATTAAAAAATGTTGATTTTATAGCAGCTGAAGATACAAGACACAGTATAAAGCTATTAAATCATTTTGACATAAATACAAGTATGATAAGCTACCATGAGCATAACGAGCAAAGTAGAGCAGAAGAAATTATAGATAGAGTAAAAAAAGGTGAAAACTGTGCATTAATATCTGATGCCGGTATGCCGGGAATATCTGATCCTGGACAAATTTTAATAAAAAAAGCTATTGAAGAAGAAGTAGAAATAGAAGTGGTACCTGGAGGCAGTGCTTTTTTACTGGCTCTGGTAGCTTCCGGATTTAATATAGATAGGTTTGTTTTTGAAGGATTTCTACCGAGAAAATCCGGAGAAAAGAGAGAAAGACTAAAAGAACTTAAAGAAGAAAGAAGAACACTAATTCTATATGAAGCTCCCCATAGAATTCTAACTACCCTGAAAGATATTAGAGAAGTATTTGGAGAAAGAGAAGTAAGTATATCTAGAGAAATAACAAAAAAATTCGAAGAACATATAAGGGGAGTTATTACAGTAGTTATAGATAAGTTAAACAAAGGTACTATAAAGGGTGAGTTTGTTCTTGTTTTAAAAGGTTACGATGGTATAATAGAAGAAAAAGAAGAAATTAGCATAGAAGAGCAACTTAAAATATTTTTAGAAGAAGGACATTCAAAAAAGGAAGCTGTAAAACTCACAGCTAAAAAACTAAATGCTAGAAGAAATGAAGTATATCAAAAATCTTTAGAAATATAAAATACACTCTGTAAAGAACAGAGTGTATTTTAACTTAATCTACTTTTTTACTGGATATTTTTTCAATGTTTCTGTAAAAGCTTCATCAATTATGTCCAAGGATTTTTGAAGGTCTTTGTCGGTATGTCTGTGAGCTATGTACCAGTGGTGGTAAGGTTGAATAAATAAACCTCTTCTGATTGTTTCAGTATAGAAAAATTTTCTCCTTGCTTTATAATCATCGTCTACTTTATCAAAAGTTATAAAAGGCATAGGTGGGATTCCGGATACTGTAACTGGTGCTTCGTGTTTCTGTACTATCTTTTCTAAATCTTCCAAATATTTAGTTCCCCTTTCCCACATTACATCCATTACATTTTCTCTTTCCAAGATATCTAAACATTTATGTGCGGCAACCATTTCCAAGCTATTTGGGAAAAATGTAGAAGAAATAAAGACGTCTTTCTCCATAACCTTCATAATTTCTTCTTTACCGACACAGGCACTTATTGGATAACCATTGGCTAATGCCTTACCAAAAACAGATAAGTCCGGAGTTACTCCGTATCTTTCCTGAGCTCCTCCCATAGCAACTCTAAATCCCGTTCTTATTTCATCAAAGATAAGTACCACATTGTATTCATTAGCTAGTGTTCTTACTTTTCCAAGATATCCCTCAGGAGGCGTTATAACAGGTTTTGCTAAAGGATGTCCTACAGGTGTTATAATTATACATGCTGTATTATACTTATTTTCTTCTAGAAGATTTTCAAGTTCTTCAATATCTCCGTACTTAAAGCCCTTTGTCAATTTCTGAATTTCTTCGGGAACTCCACCTGGATTTTCTACACACCAGTCGTGCCAACCATGATAACCGCATCTTAAAATAACATCCTTACCCGTATATCCTCTTGCAGTTCTTACGGCAATTCCAGTAGCATCCGATCCTGTTTTAGCAAGAACGCACATTTCTGCACTTGGGATTAAATCTATCAACCTTTTTTCAAGAGTATTTTGTACTTCCTGTACTAAACTAAAGCAAAAGCCTTTGTCCATTTGTTTCTTCACAGCTTCATTAATTTCATCTTCATCGTACCCTAATATTATAGGTCCGTAGGCACATAACATATCTATGTAATCATTACCATCTACGTCAATTATATGGCCTCCGTATCCTTTTTCGATATAAATAGGATATTCTCCCTCCACAAAATTATAAGGTCTTCTAATTCCCATTACTCCACCTGGAGAGAGCTTTTTTGCTTCTTTAAAAAGTTCTAAAGATTTTTTCAAGTTCAATTTTTCACTCATAAAAATACCTCCTAATATATTTTGCCATTATATAAATTATATAATTTTTTAATAAATTGGTCAATTTAGCAAATATTTATTAATATAAACACTGGAAAAATTCATATAATAAAACCTAGAAATATAATTTTAAATATTAAGAGAAAGCATTTAACTAACAGATTTAAAAAATCAATCAATTAGAATATTTATAGATATGCATATATATGGATGTTTAAAAAAACAAATAGAGGGTAAGAATATAACAGAAAATAAATTAGTAATAAGAAACAGATTCTTAGAATAATTTATAAAAAATATAAATGGAGGATAAAAAAATGAATAGAAAATTAGGTTTAACAACATTGATCGTTTTAGTACTTTTTCTAGTATCAGCATGTTCGGGAGGGGATGTAACAGATGAAAATAAAGATCAAGAAGAAAACCCTGATACGGTTACCACAGCATCTATCGTAGAGGAAGAAGAGGCATTTAAAAATGCAATCAGTTCAAATGGTGAATGGATTATAGCAACTTTAAATGATTTAACTTTTGAGGAAGAGATAGTAGTTGAAGGGATATTTTATAATGGTGGCGATTCAGAAAATGATACCTATCGTAAAATTGCTGCTTACGCTCAGGATGAAAATCGTAATGTAACAGATAGATATACAATTACAGCACCTCAGATGATTATTAAAAGTCCTGATACGAGATTTCAGGCTGGTGTTTTCGTAGGTGATATAATTGTAGAAGCAGATGGTTTCACACTTTATAATGCAACAGTTGAAGGGAATATTTATTTTGCCAGCGAAGAATATCAAGAATCAGCAGAAATAACTGAAGATAGTGAAGTAACAGGTGAAATAGAGGTACAATGATATAGTCATATGAGGTGGTTACAATATGAGTTTGAATCGAAATACAACAATTTTTCCAATTGTATTATTAATAATTATCGGGATTGTTGGAATATATTATATGATGAAAAATAGTCAAAACCAGGTTTCATATGATGAAAATCATTAAAATTTAGAGAGTTAAATTTAATAATGAGTTTAAAAATAAATGGGAGCATCTATAGATCTAATTAATATAATCTATGAATTCTCCCATATCTTTATTTATAAGTCCTAAAAGTGTTTCTATAGATTTTACTTTGCTTCATCTATAGAAGCTTTTAATCCTTTCTCAATTCCTATTGCAATGTTTGACAATTCACTATCATCCATCATTCCAATTAGTTTAGTAGGTTTAGCCATACCAATAAATACCGAGTTATTATCTTCATAAACTACCATTTTACAAGGTAAAAAATATACTGCTTCTATATTTTTTTCTAATACTTCTTTAGCTTGCTTTGGATTACAAACCTCTAATATATTTAACCTTTCATTAAAATCTAATCCTTTTCCTTTAAGGGTATCCTTAAAATTTAACTCCCACAAAACTCCAAAATTATTATTACTTAAACTTTCCTTTAAATCCTCTATAGCTGATTCAAAATCTTTATCGGTTTTTACCTTATAGTTAATATCCATTAAAATCCTCCTTTATATTTTGACCTTTATATATTTATACCCTTTATACAGTAAATTAGTCAGATGCATATAATCTTTGAATAAAAGCCACAAAAATATTGTCTTCATAATGTCTATACATTCATTTCCTATAACAACCACATACATAAAAAATAATAAGATTTTAGTAGGATAAAATATGAGTATATTTAAAAGATTAAAGTCAGTATTTATTGCTAAAGCAAATACAGTGTTAAATGAAATAGAGAATCCAGAAGAAGCGCTACAACTTTCACTAGTAGAAATGAAAGAAAAAATTAAAGACGTCAAAAAAGTCCTATTGGAGGTTACAACAATTAAGAAAAGACTAGAGAGTTAAATTAAGTTGGATATGTAACATATGAGGATAGAGACTACAGTGTAATAACTTTATTCTCTATTTATTTATGTTAAATAGCTTATTTTACTAATCAATAATATTTATAGAATCTATTGTTGGCATGGAAATTGCTTTAATATTAAATGACGGTGATTTAGCAATAGATACAATAATATTTTTTTTATAAGGAGAGATTGAAATGTTGATAATTTTAAGAATGCTATATTTACTATTGATAGGTTATTTAGTATACACGAGAGTAAAGGGAGATGGCTGTTGTAGCCACGTCCACAATCATAAGGAAAAAAGTAACAGTGAAGATAGGCACAAAAAGAATTTAAAGAAAATAAGAAGTGATAATGAGAAGACAGATTTTATAGATATATAAAAGGGTTTTCTAAGACATTGTTTGATGTAGAACATTTACTGTGCTAAAACACACAAATAAGAAGGGAAAAAAGATAATTCTTCAGTAAACAAGAAAGCACTAATGTAATTGTTAAGAATTAACTAATTATAAAAACTAAATCTAAATATTAGGAGGAATTAGAAGATGGTAGAAGTATTTAAAATAGGACATTATGCTATATATTTATTTGGACTAACGATTGTAATCGGGATGATAGTTGGAATATTTATCATGACTAAAGAAGCTAAAAGAAAAGGATCTAATGTAGATAATTTAACTGATTTAGCAATATATACGATAATTTCAGCTTTAATAGGAGCAAGACTTTATTATGTGATTGCCTTCAACTTTAAGTATTATATTCAAAATCCAAAAAACATTTTAGCCTTTAGAGATGGGGGACTCTCTATACAAGGAGCTTTAATTTTTGGAATATTGTTTGCACTATGGTACACAAAAAAGAAGGGTATTAACTTTGGTAAAGCAGCAGATGCTTTTGCACTCGGTATTATCATGGGGCAAGCTATAGGCAGGATAGGCTGTGATGTGTTTGGGATTACAATGGATAAAGTATACTTTTGGGGAGTAAAGGTAAATAATCAGTTACTTCATCCTGCACAATTATATGAAGCTATTCTTAACTTATTATTATTTACTTATTTATGGAGTACGAGGGATAAAATAAAGTATGATGGTCAATTATTTATTAAATATATAATAGGTTTTTCAATAATAAGAGGGATGGTAGAATTTTTCAGAGTCAATCCAATTGTAATAGGACCATTTACGATTGCTCATGTTACAAGTGCAGCTATTATAGTTTGTGCAATATTACTAAATTATATTATGAAAAGAAATAATAAAAACTACCAAGTAAACCAATCTGGTGAGGGTAGTATAACACCTGTTGCCCATTATATTGGGGTTATTATTATAGGAGCAATTGGAATTTTGGTGTACTACTCTGTACACTAGAAGGGTATAAATGTATTTGTATTTTGATAAAGGATAAGGTAAAAGTATTGATATAGAGGAGTTTGATTTTAAAACGTAAAAGAGGAGGAAATGTCATGCAAATGGAAAAAGGCAAACATAAGGATTCTTATTATAATAATGAATCCAATGAAATAAATACAAAAGCTAAAAAATAATATGGGAAAGTTAAAAAAGGAATCTATGATATATTTTTCTGTATTTTTAACAACACTTTCCCTATTTAGTTATGAAGTGCTATTGACTCGTTATTAGCAATAAGTATTTAAATTAAATTTGTATCTAACTCAACTATTTTTATCGGAGCTAT
>JAWSUU010000026.1:0-21259 GCA_033549325.1 Bacillota bacterium
CGCTGTTGGACAAAGGCTGAGCAGGTAGCTGTTTCAACATCATATGAAAAATATTTCATAAGTTCAAGCTTTAAGCTATTACCTCCCATTGATAGTAAAATATTCAGTATTTCTTTGAAATCCAGTTTTCGCCTTCGAGTAAAATCCTTCTCAGGGTTATTGACGAAAAGCCATGAGTATTCATGCATTTCAGTTAACAAAGTGTCTAATTTTTCCTTTATTGAACCTGCAAATTCGTTCATTAGCGAACCTCCTTAAAAAATCTATACATCTAAGGGGCTTCGCCGCATTTTTTGCTCTATTTGTCAAGCTTTTTTTGAAAATAATTAGAACTTTTTTAATTACATAAAAAAGAACAGGGTATGCATTTTTAACATACTCTGTTCTTAAACTTTGGTTTTAATTTCTTAACTTAATGACATTGCCGTAGGTCCCACCTTCTTCTTCTGCAAAAGCTACTACTTCTACAGAATAATCCATTTCTATATTGTTTTCATTTAATACCTTTAAAATTTCCAGGCCTACAACTATCCCTGCTACACCATCATACTTACCACCATTCTTTACTGTATCAATATGTGAACCTATCAATATTGTTGGTAATTTTTTGTTTTTTCCCTCCTTTCTTCCAAATATATTTCCAACATAATCCATATAGATTTTAAGCCCTAAATCTTTCATATTTTGAATTATGTATTTTTTTGCCATTATATCTTCTTCTGTGTAAGAAAACCTAGTGTATTTGCTTTCATCTTCAGTAAATTTAGCTAAGGTTTCTATCATATTTTCTATTCTGTCTTTATTACAATTCATACTAACCTCCACTTATATTTGTTACATTAACTTAAAAGCAATTTCTATGCCAGGAATTTTATTTTTTTGCAATTATTCTATGTATCCCTTTATTTCTAATACTTAACGCTCTTAATTATTTTATAACAAAACTAATTAGATTTGAATTATAATTGTTTAGTTGGGATGAAAGTAGTATAATAGTTGTATCTTATCCCATCAATTAAGGAGGGCTTATGGCAAAAAGGAAAATTTCACTTCTAACTATTGACGAAGAAATAGCTTTATTTTTCAAAAAAGAACTGGAAGACATATTTGGAAGCACTTTAGAAATTAAATATTATACTCCCGAACACAATCAACAGGAAAAAATTCATCAGTCTGATTTAATACTTTATACAGACCCTAGTATACTGATTGAATTAATGGACATCATTGAATGTAATTGTCCTATTTTAATGATGAAGAGAACAATATCAAAATCCGCATTAGAAAATATAAGGAAAATTCCTAAAAATAGCAGATGTCTAGTCGCTAATATAAACAGTTTCATGGCTAATGAAACATTAGCCACTATTTATCAACTAGGGTTTAAAGACATCGAATTAATACCCCATTATCCTGATATAGTAGATTCACATAAAAATATCGATTTTATCATTACTCCTGAAGAATATGCTTATTTAAAAAAAGTTTCGGGCAAAATAATAAATATAGGTAATAGGATATTTGATATAAATACAGTTTTAGATATACTGTCAATACTCGATGTAGATTCTAATACAAGCGAAAAAATAATATTAGAATATTCATTAAAAATCCCTAATCTTTGGAAAGGTGTCAACTATACTCTTGAAAACAAAAGAATACTATCATCTCAATGGAGGATTCTTTTAGATGAACTTTCTGAAGGTGTAATGATAATAGACGATAAAGATAGAATTACTTTATTAAATGATACCTTCAAAAGCATTATCGGGGAAAAAGAATTTGAATTTGAAGGTATTAATTTATCAAAATTAAAATCATATTATCCTAACCTAGGTGTATTAAACAAGGATGCTGAAATAGAAGATGAACTTTTTGTTTATAATGAAAAGAAACTAATAATTACTATTAAGAAAGTTTTATTTAATAATTCCTACTACGGAAAAATAATCCTTATTAAAAAATACAGAGATGTAGTAGAGGTACAGCAAAAAATCCATAAAGAAATAATCGGGAAAGGATATTATTCAAAATATACCTTTGATTCTATTATCTGTCAAAACGAAAAAATTATAGAACTAAAAGAAATAAGTAAAAAAATTGCAAATTCCAATAATTCTATTTTGATTTCCGGAGACTCCGGCACTGGAAAGGAATTATTTGCAGGATCGGTACATAACTTCTCCAATAGAAAAGCTAAACCTTTTGTTGCTGTTAACTGTGCAGCCATCCCTGAAAACTTATTGGAATCTGAACTTTTTGGGTATGAAGAGGGTTCTTTTACCGGAGCGAAAAAGGGAGGTAAAATAGGTCTTTTCGAAAGTGCTAACGGTGGAACTTTGTTTTTAGATGAAATTGGAGAACTTCCTCTTAACCTTCAAGGTAGACTTCTAAGAGTACTGCAGGAAAAGGAAATCATGCGGGTAGGCGGCGATTCTATTATAAAAATAGATACTAGAATAATTGCAGCTACAAACAAAAATCTTTGGGATATGGTTGAAAAAGGAAATTTCAGAAAAGATTTATTTTTTAGGCTTAATATTTTCAATCTAGAAATACCTTCTTTAAAAGAAAGAAAGGAAGATATAAATCTTCTTATGGATTACTATCTTAATAAATCCTACAAAAAAATTTCACCAACTTTATCTTTTAAAGCTTTTGCAGGAAATTATTCCTGGCCTGGAAATGTTAGAGAGCTTTTTAATGTTTTGGAATATATGTCTACTGTAAGCGATGATAATCTCTATATTTCAAACTTGCCTTCTTATTTAAAGAAACAAGAGTATATAAATTTTAAGATAAAAAAATTAGGATTAAATTCTACAGAATTTTTAAAGTTATAAGTAATTTAAATAAAACTAATAAAAACTCCGGTCGTAGAAGTATAAAAGATCAGTTTGAAAAAAAATACATTTCCTTATCTGAAATTGAAATTAGAAAAAATATTGATTTTTTAGAAAACAAAGGTTATATTAAGGTTTATAGAGGTCCTAAAGGATGTTTGGTTACCAAAGAAGGTTTTGAGAAGTTAAATGAAAATCTAAATATTTGAGGGAGTGAAATTTTTGAGTAAATATATTAACAAGATGAAAAACATACCTTTAATCGATATTTTCTCTGAAAAGGAAATTGAAGATTATTTGGAAAAAGGCTATTTTAAAATTAAAAAATATCAAAAAAATTCAATTATTCATATAGATGGCGATAAGTGCAGAAAGATAGAAGTGATTCTATCCGGTAATGTAGTAGTAGATCGAATAGATTATTCCGGGAATCTATTCACTATCACTGACTTTAAAGAAGGAGGTGTTTTAGGAGCAAATCTCCTTTTTTCAAAGAAGCCCTATTATCCTCTTACCATAACTTCAAATACAGATACCGTAATGCTTGAAATAGAAAAAGATTTTCTACTCAAACTACTTTGGACCAATAAGAAGTTTTTAGAGTCTTATTTGGAATTTTCTTCTACTAATACCGCAAGATTAACCAGTAAACTCAAGTATTCTGTTAATAAAACTATACGAGAGAATATAATTAATTTTTTAAAGGTAAATCACAGGAAAACAAATTCTTTAAAAATAAAATTGAAAATAACAAAAAAAGAATTAGCAGAAAATTTCGGCATAAATAGAACTTCTCTTTCAAGGGAACTCAAAAAAATGAAAGAAGAGGGTTTAATAGATTTTGATAATAATTACATTACAATAAAAGATTCCAGTATTTTAAATTAAATAACTTTACCTTCAAGCCTTAAAACACAAGCTTTTAAGGTTTATTTTTTGCCTAATTATATCCGTTTCATATGTAACACTTTATTTTTCATCTATACCATATAATATTAATTAAGTTAAAAAACAAATAAAGAGGTGCAATTATGAAGAAATCTAAAATTAAAATAGCAGTAGCTATTGTAATAATTATAATACTATCCATAGTATTAGGTAGAACAGTATTTCTATCTTTATCCGAGGAACAAAATCTCGAAGAGGAAAGTTATGGAGTATATGCAAATTTAATAAAAGTAGAGAAGAATAAATTGACAGAAGAATTGAATTTCATTGGTACCGTTAAAAGCGACTCTTCCTCTATTCTCAGTCCAAAAATCACAGGAGAAGTAAGTGAAATATTAATAAATGAAGGTGACTATGTAAAAAAAGGAGATCTGCTTCTTACATTAGACAAATCTCAACTTGAAGCATCAATGAGAACTATCTTCCAAAAAGAAGTTACATTAAATACTCAAATTTCTTATTTAAAGGAACAGATTTCAACTTTTTATAATTCAAATCCTATTATGAATAAAATTGAAACTGTAGAAAGTAATATAGCATTTCAAGAAGGTGAACTATCTAAAATAGAAATGCTTTATGAAGGAGATGCTATCTCCAAAACAGAATTAGATAAAGCAAAACATCAGTTGGATACTTTAAAAATACAAAAAAGCGAATTATATTCAACTGCAGATAATACATACAGTCAACTAGTTCACGAAAAAAATATGTCTGAAAAACAGTTACAAGAACTTAAGTCTAATCTAGAAGAAGTTGAACTATCTATGTCTAATTCTCAACTTACAGCCCCTTATGATGCTATAATATCACAGGTTATGGTTGAAGCAGGAGAATTGGCTATGCCAAACAAACCATCTGTAATGATAAGCAGTACCGAAAATCAAAAGATAGTTGTTAATTTAAGTGAAGCAGATTTAAAAAAAGTGAAAATAGACACACCGGTAGAATACAAAATAGGTAGTGATGATGAAATGCAGCAAGGTTATGTAACTTTTGTTAGTTCTAATGTAAATCCTGCAACTAGAATTGGTACTGTTGAAATTATGATTGACAGCAGTAAAGCTTATTCTTCTGGTTCTAGTGCAGAAGTTAAATTCATTCTTTCCGAAGTTGAAGACCAAATATTAATACCTGCCTCATCAGTAAAAGCATTAACAGAAAAAAATGTAGTTTATATCTACATTGAAGGCACAGTAAAGGAACAAGAAGTAGAATTAGGTAAAAAAACAGGCAATATGTATCAGATATTATCAGGTCTGGAAGAAGGAGACGTTATAGCAGAAAATAATTTAGATTCTCTTTACGACGGAACTTCTATTTACACCTTTGAAGAGGGAGAAATTTAATGAATTTTGGCAAATTTTCTATAGAAAAAAAATATGTAATATTATCACTTGCTATAGCTATAGTCATATTTGGTTTGTACGGTAGAGTTACAATGAATACTCAGCTTTCTCCCGACACTAATGCTCCGACAGTTACAGTTATGAGTGTTTATCCCGGTGCATCAGCTATGGATGTATCTACCGACGTATCAGAACCCATGGAGGATGCATTCGCAAAGTTGGAAGGTATAACGAATATTAAAATTACCAATCAAGATAATGTATCGACTATAAGATTAACTTTCGATTACTCAACTGATATAGATCAAGCAGCTATAGACATTCAAAATACTGTTAGTAGAATAAAAGAATCTCTTCCGAATAATCTAAATGAACCGCAAGTAATGAAGTTCAGTACCTCGGATCAACCAATAATGACTTTAGGTTTAAAAAGTGATTCTTTAAGTATGGCTGATTTAAGAAATGTAACAGAAGAAAAATTAGTTTATGAACTTCAGTTGATAGAAGGAATTGCTTCAGTTGACATTTTCGGTGGATATAGCCGAGAGATTAAAATCGACCTTGATGAAGATAAAATGAAAGCATATAATCTTAATTTAGAACAAATATTAGGTACTATACAAAAAAGTAACATTAAATCTCCATCTGGAGAAATAAATTATAACTCAAAGGACATGCTTTTAAGAATTGAAGAAAGCTATGTTAATATAGATGAAATTGAAAAAACAAAAATACCTCTATCTGATGGAAATACCCTGTATTTAAGAGATATCGCCGAAGTTAGTATCGGCATAGAAGATAAAGAAAGTGCTTATAGATTAAAAGGTGAAGAATCATTAGCTCTTTTAATTACAAAAAAAGCTGACTTTAATACTGTAAAAGTTGTTGATGAAATTAAAGATAATCTTTCAAGAATAGAATCAGATTATCCTTTTGTAGATATAAGTATCGCATCGGATGATTCTATCTTCACAAATCAAATGGTAAATAATATGACCAGTAGTGTAGTCATTGCTATAGTCCTTACAATGGCTGTTATACTTCTTTTCATAGGTAAT
Source organism: Bacillota bacterium (assembly GCA_033549325.1). GTDB lineage: Bacteria > Bacillota > Clostridia > Tissierellales > Dethiosulfatibacteraceae > UBA8670. The sequence continues at coordinate 6,196 of JAWSUU010000026.1, forward strand.
ATATCCCAATCCCTGGTTGTTTCTATTTCTATGCCTATGGTCTTTTTAAGCACCTTAGGTTTAATGAGAGCTTTTGGAATGAGTTTGGACCTGGTTACATTATCCGCCCTTATTCTAAGTATAGGATTTGTAGTAGATGCGGCCATTGTTGTTGTAGAAAATATAAGTAAGCATAGAGGTTTAGGAAAATCTATAGATTTAGCCGTAGCTGACGGTACTCAAGAAGTGGCTTTACCTAGTATAGCAGGAGCTACAACCACATTAATCGTTTTAGTTCCTTTATTATTTGTTGAAGGGTTTGTTGGAGAAATGTTTAGACCATTATCAACAACTTTAATTTTTGCGATATCTTCATCTCTTGTGATAGCTCTTTTGCTAATACCTCTTTTAACCAAATTATTAGAACCTTTAAAGATGAAAAGACTTGAAAAAGGATTAAAAAAACTTTCGGATCCTTTTAATAGATTAATGGATAAGATTATGGAAGGATATTTGAGTTTATCTCAAAAAGTTCTAAACCATAAACTTGTAACTTTTATATTAATTATTATTCTATTAGCTGGTAGTGGTATTTTTATTAAAAACAACGGTATGGAAATGCTTCCAAAATTTGATAGTGGTGTAACATTTACTACTGTAGAAATGAAGGCAGGAACTACCTTAGAAGATACTTCTAAAACTATTTCTAGAATTGAAAATTATCTTGCCCAGGAGCCGGAGGTCGTAACTTTTGATACTCGAATAGGATATGAAGAAGGAAGCACTCAAATGGGTGACTTTGGAATAATGGGGACAGATCAAGGTATGCTTACCATCGAATTAACCTCCAGAAAAGAAAGAGATGAAAGCATATGGGAATTTCAAGAAAGATTGAGAACTTATATAGATAAACTTCCCGATATAAACAGATTTGTAGTCAAAGAAAAAGGTGGAACTGCTGTAACAAGCGCCTCGGCTCCTATATCCTTGAAAATTAGTGGAGATAATTTAAACGTACTTTACAATTTGGCTGATATTATTCAAGAAGAAATAGAAACTATAGAAGGTACCACAAATCTTTATAGAAGTTACAATGATACCTATTCTCAAATGTCTATAAGCTTACATAACGATAGATTAAAGGAGCTCGGTTTAACAAGTGCAGATGTTGCGAAACAACTCTACATGAAAGTTGAAGGTGGAGATGCCGGAAGCATAACTATAGATAATACGTCTGTAGATATAAATGTTTCATACGATACATCTAATATAAATGAAGATGATTTAATGAATAAGACAATTATAAGTCCTTTAGGTGTTTCCCTTCCTCTTAAAAATATTGGAAAAATTGAAATTGAAACGAGATCAAATATAATAGAAAGAGAAAATATGGAGTATTCAGTAAATATTTTGGGATACACTGAAAACAGAGCATTCAGCCACGTAGTCAATGACATTGAAAAAAGGGTAGAAGAAATTCCTCTGCCTCAGGGATATAATGTAGAGTTCACAGGCGAGCAGGAAGCATTGACTGATTCTATAGGAGATATGATTTTCCTACTTTCATTGGCAGTAATATTTGTTTATCTTTTACTGGTACCTCAATTTAAGTCCTTTACACATCCACTGACTATAATGATGGCTATACCTCTTGTAGTAATAGGGGTTGCACCAGCATTAGGATTAACAGGAAAGTTTATGTCTATGCCTGTTTTATTAGGCCTTATATTGCTGGCCGGTACAGTTGTTAATAACTCAATACTTCTAGTAGATTCTATAAATACAGAACGAAATAAAGGAACATCTATAAATGATGCTGTAGAAGAAGGAATTAGATCCAGATTTAGACCTATAATGATGACTGCTCTATCAGATGTAGTTGGAATGATGCCTTTAGCTCTTCAACTTGCTTTAGGTTCGGAAAGATTTTCTCCACTGGCCATCACAGTAATCGGAGGTATTTTAGCTGCCACATTATTAACAATTATCGTAATACCGCTTATTTATGCAATTTTTGAAACTGTTAAGGAAAAGTTTTTTGGAGTTGTTTACTCAGGACAGGTTAAGGAGGATGTTGTCTAAATTAAATATATTTTATATTAATCTATGTATTCATCTGACAGTACATAATCAGGGGAATATTGAGGAACACTCGAAAATAGAACTTCAAAACTCGCTGTGCTCAAACATTTCGTTCTTACAATTTTCTCGCTTATCCTATATTCCCTACAGATTACTCCCAAGTCATCTTCATAACATAGATTCTAATATTTCAGTATGCTAATTTAATTTTTATTTTTTAAGAAATTAGATATAAAACTGATTGTAAAAGAAGACACCAGTATCATAATTAAATTGTAGGATAAATATATATTATTCAATGACGATGCATAGAGAGTAATTTGAAAAAAAATACAATAAATTAGAATATATACAAAGAAAAAGTTATTAAATGAAGGCGCCTTAGGAGGGATTTATAAGAAGTACAGAATAAGCGAAAAAGCTTTATACGAGACACTGTTTTGCTTGCAAAACAAATTTTGAAGCCCTAGCCTATTTACAAAGTAAATATTAGCAGGTCTCATGCAAGGCTTTCCCAAGAGATAGAATATCGATTGGCGAGAAAACGACTGCTGAATTAACAACTTATATTTTTAAATTAACAACTTGCGAAATTCATTTTTTTCTATATGACAAATAATGACACAAAAAACCGACCCTTGCGAGCCGGTCCTGGGTGAAATATATGTTTTAATCTATACAAGGTCTCTTTCAACAATCTGCTTTACTATGAAAGATGCAACGTGATTTGCAAAGGTTCCCGGTCCAAATCCTGCGTCGTAACCTAATTCCTGAGCCAGTTCGTGACCTAGTCTTGGTCCACCGCAAACGAGAACTATTTTATCTCTAATTCCCTCTGCTTCAAGAAGTTCAACTAGTTCTGTCAGGTTTGGAATATGAACGTCTTTTTGAGTTACAACCTGGGATACTAAAATAGCATCTGCATTTGTTTCAACGGCTTTTGCTACAAGCTCTTCGTTAAGGACCTGACTCCCTAAATTTATAGCTTCAATACCTTTGTATCTCTCAAGCCCGTAGTGTCCGTCAAATCCTTTCATATTCATAATAGCATCAATACCTACCGTATGGGCATCCGAGCCTGTACAAGCTCCTAAAATAACAATATCTCTTTTAATATTTTCCTTTATGTAGTCTTCTACTCCGTATTTGTCCATAAATTCCATATCTACCTTAGGAACTTCTATAGCATCGTAGTTTACTGTATGAGTACAGCTTCCGTACATTACAAAAAATGTGTATCCTAAACCTAAATCTTTAGAATGAACAACGCTTGGTTCTTCCATTCCCATTTTCTTAGCCAATTGTTTAGCTGCTTCATTTGCTTCATCACCATAAGGTACCGGAAGAGAAAAGCTAAGTTGTACTTTTCCATCATTTAAAGTGTCTCCGTAAGGTTTCACCTTTGTAAGATCAACTCTTTTATCAACCATTATTTTCCACCTCCAAGCATCAATTCGATAAATGGATTGTAGTATCCTGTATCTTTTTCTACTACTCCCGCTAATCCTTTACCACCGGTGAAAGCTCTCTTAACTCCACCAAATTTACCCTGTTCTATAGTTTTGAAAATTCCTTCTCTTTCAATATCTTTAAGCATTTTTTCAGCTTCATCTAATACTTGTTGAGCTCTTTTTTGAATCATACCATTCTCTTTGAATTCAATTTCGTCACCTATATTTTTTGCATTATTGAAAATATATTGAGCATTTTCAATAGAAAGCATTCTATCTTGAAGATGAGGTGTATGAATAGCTTCTGTAGGCATTCCTAAAAGTTGTATAGCTTGATTTGTCCAGATAGAAATCAGATTAAACATTGCATCCTGCACGTGTCCTTTAAATATGTCTCCAGTCATAAATTTTGTAGGAGGCATATATTTAAGAGGAGCATTAGGGAATATTTCCCTTGCCATTTGAGCTTGTGCTAATTCTAGAAGAAATCCATTTTCAAGTTTTGGATTCATTTCAAAAGCATGCCCTAATCCCATCTGCTCTTCTTTTAATCCTGCTAATAATGCAAATTGCTCGTTTATAAATTGAGAAGCTAAAACTGTATGAGCTTCTTCAACAGCATCAGCTGTTGTAAGATAGTTGTCTTCTCCGGTATTTATTATAATTCCTGCATATCCGTTGATTAATCTTGAGAAAAATTGGTCTACAAGGGTTCTCTGCATATTTATATCTCTAAATAAAATGCCGTATAAAGCGTCATTAAGCATTACGTCTAATCTTTCTAATGCTCCCATAGCTGCTATTTCAGGCATACATAAACCGGAACAGTAGTTACAAAGTCTAATATATCTTCCTACTTCTTCTCCAACTTCATCTAAGGCTTCTCTCATTAGTCTGAAATTTTCCTGTGTTGCATAAGTTCCGCCAAAGCCTTCAGAGGTAGCACCATAAGGTACATAGTCTAATAAGCTTTGTGCTGTAGTTCTAATAACTGCTACTATATCAGCTCCCTGATGTGCCGCTGCCTTCGCCTGTTCTATATCTTCATAAATATTTCCAGTTGCTACTATTACGTAAAGATAAGGTTTACTACCTTCTCCAAGATTTTCAATGAAATTTTCTCTTTTTTCTCTTGTTTGTCTAATTGTATCTACTGTTTTTTTAGCTATACCGTTTACTGCATCTTTTATATCATTTACGTCTGCTATAGGTACTTTTGTTATGTCTAAATCACCTTTATTTATCTCTTCTGCTATTTCCTGAGGTGTAAGATTTTTTTGAACCATTGCATTACCAATCCAAAATGCCGCACCTTGCTGTAGTCCTCCACCATCTTTGATATTATCTACCAACACATTTGGTAGAGGTTCTTCTATTTCGTTAACTCCGTCTACTCCTAATAGTCTAGCAACAGTTCTTTCAACGGAAACTGTTGTATGTTTTTCTATGAATTTTTGAGTTTCTTCTGCAATTTTTCTAGCTGCATTTCTTGAGTTTTCAATTTTCTTCGGGTCTAAATTTAATTTGCTGTTCAATTCTTCCACTCCTTTCCTTATTTACTTTCTTTAATTATCTCTTTTGCTTTATTTATGATGTCTTCTTGAAGTCCCATTAACTGGGCTATTCTTATAGCATCCTTAGGTACTTCGTTTCCTTCTACTTTTCTAAGGGTATAATCCATATATTTTGCAATAATTTCCTGTCCTTTTTTAGGGTTAAGTTTCAGCTCATCCTTTAATTGATCTTCATCTATGTAGGACAATCCTGAAACTTGAAGTTTCAATATATCTTCTCCTTCTGCTGACTTATCAAAGTGAGTCGTGATTATTGATATAGAGTCTTTTTCATTTAAGTATTCTATTATAGTTTTCGTTATAGCATACCCTTCTTTAGGGTTTGTACCTCCTGCCAGCTCATCTATGAGGATGAGGCCTCTGCCTTCTTCTCTTTCCAGCACTTCTTTTAGGCTAAAAATTTCAGCTCCAAAGGTGCTTAGTCCTCTTTCTACAGATTGTTCATCGCCGGTGGATATGTAAATAAAATTTCTAAGACCTGCTTCCAATCTTTCACATGGTACGTAGAGTCCAAAAGTTAAAACCGCCATAACCTGCCCTACCATTTTCAAAGTTACAGTCTTTCCACCCATGTTTGCTCCTGTAATACAGGTTGTGCCTGGTAATAAATCTACTGTTATCGGTGTATATTCATTTCCTTTTTCATGGAGGAATTTTTCGGTTTTCAAATGTCTTCCATTTTTAATTTTCAGTATATTTTCCGTTACCACTTTTGGTTTAGTGGATTCTGTTTGTTTCGCTTCTTCTGATTTTGCCAGAACCAGATCTATATTTCCTACAGTTTCAATATTCCATTTTAAACTATCGTAACTCTCGGATACTAATTTCGAAAGATTTTTTCTTATTCTTTTTTCTTCTTTATCCTCTAAGGACTTCATTTCATCATATTTGCTTTCCAGGAGAAGTATTTTTTCTGTCTTTCTCAAAGAATAAATATGATTTAAATAGTTTTCTGATGAAAAAGTTAAGTATTCTCCTGATTCTATTTTTTCGATAAGGTTTTTTTCTGCCTTACTTATAACTACTTCGTCCTTGAGATTTAAATTTAAGTCGTATTCTTTCTTAATTTTTTCTTTAATCTTTTCTTTTTCTTCCTTCATCTCTCTTTTTAACTTACGTTTTCTATTTCTAAGATTTATAAGTTTTTTAGAGTATTCATCATATATATAAAAGGTATTTAGCCTATCTTCTTTAGGGTCTAAAGATTTTTCAAGCTCTACTAATCTTCTTAGTTTTATATCTTCAAAGTTGAATTTTATTTTTTCAGGATTTAAGTCGGCATTTACAGCTTCTATTAATTTGTTCACCTGAATAAGAAAATTCTTGATCTCGAATAATTCTACGGTTAATAGTATATATCCTTTTTTTGATTTTTCTATAGATTCACCTATTTCCTTGAAATGAGCTAATATATTTTTCATTTCATCTCTTTTTTTATGTTTTAAGAAAAATTCTATCTTATTTAGCTCTTCAATTAGCTGACCTTCTTCACCTAGTATAAAAGTACGCATTTTTTTCTTCTTTTTTATTCCGTAAGGAGAGTAAGGTTCAATCATATTTAATATATACTGAAAATCTAGATTTTTAATAGTATTTTTACTAATTATCAATATCTTCTCCCCCTTTTTCAACATCAAATACTCTGATTTTTGTATTTCTTCTTATACCTTTTATCATATCTTCACTTCTTAAAACATAACCATAAGGTGATACCGGGTTTACTGTAACAGCCGCTATGTTTATTTTTTTAAGGACATTAATTTTCATTCCCTGTCTTTTCAAATTGTTCCAGGTATATGGCTCCGTAAATATTTTAGTTCCATCTCTTAAAACTATGGTATACCTAGGTCCATCCTTATCTACCAAGTTTTTAAGAAGAGATGAGGTTAACGCTCCATCTATAAAAACGTATTTTGTATCTTTATTTACAGCGTTTTTAATCTTAGAACCGTTTCCTAATCCCGTTTTAACATCCAGCTTTTCAAACTCATAATCTTTATTAATTACAACAGTAGTGTCCACTTTTTCAAGAAGTTTTCTTAATTGTTCATCTTTAACTTCTGGAAGGGAATAACATTCAATTATATGAGATGTTTTTTCCACTACTTTTTTAACATCTCTACTTAAAACTGCTCCTGCCGCGATTATACATCCATCGGTAATTAATGGAGAAGATACGGTTTTTCTATCCACTGCTCCATCTATAAACACGTTATCAATGTCGTATTTCCAAAGGATTTTGATTATCTTCTGCATATCCGTAGAGTTTATAGGTCCGGCTATCTGTATTTCACCTTCCTGTACTACTCTACATATCATTATTCTACCCATTGGGGTAATAATATCCGTATCTTCTAAAAGCTCAAGACCAGCATCTGTAAGGTATAAAGTTTTACGTCCAGTAGCTATTATCATACCCTCTTCAACATATATGGTAGGTTTTTCAGTTTCTGTAACTAAATCTGTTTTTTCTCCATCTCTTCCCGTTGATGTGATTCCTAGTTTTAAGTTTATTTTTTTTGCTTCATGAATGAGATAATTCAGGGTTTCGGTTTTCCCTGAATTTTTTGCCAGTCCTATTATAGAAAGGGTTTTGTAGTTTTCTTTAATATCCTGAATTAATCTCATATAAATTTCCTTTTATTGATTTTTTTGTCTTTTTTTAGCTCTCTCTTTTCTTGCTAAGTCTTTTGGTTCTAATGCAAGTTGATCTCCAGCAAGTAGTGATGCTACACCTGATAAGTGACTTTCTTTCTTACCTTGACATACATCGCAGTTGCATTCCATTTCAGGTAAATGAGGCTCAGTATATGTTGTAATAACACCTTCGTAGTTTCTAAGAATTAGTTTATCAGAACTTCTAGATAATACGTAATTTGGCATTACTGGAGTTTTTCCTCCTCCTCCAGGTGCATCTACAACAAATGTTGGAACTGCATATCCTGAAGTGTGACCCCTTAAACCTTCCATGATTTCAATACCTTTACCTACTGTAGTTCTAAAGTGCTCTATTCCTAGTGAGAGATCGCATTGATAGATATAGTAAGGTCTTACTCTTATTTTAACAAGCTGCTGCACTAAATCTTTCATTACATGAACACAGTCGTTTATTCCTCTTAAAAGTACCGACTGATTTCCTAAGGGAATTCCGGCATCAGCTAATTTAGATATAGCTGCTGTGCTTTCCGGAGTTATTTCTTTTGGATGGTTAAAGTGGGTATTAAGCCATATTGGATGATATTTCTTAAGCATATTTACCAAATCATCTGTAATTCTCTGTGGACAAACTACAGGGGTTCTTGAACCTATTCTTATAATCTCTACATGAGGTATTTCTCTTAGTTTTTTAATTATGTATTCAAGTTTTTCATCGGATATAAGAAGAGCATCTCCTCCGGATAGTAATACATCTCTAACTTCCGGTGTGTTTCTTATATATTCTATCTGCTTATCTATTTTATCTGTGGATACTGCTTTGTCCTGCTGACCTGCAAATCTTCTTCTTGTACAGTGTCTGCAGTACATAGAGCATTGATCTGTTACAAGGAAAAGAACTCTATCTGGATATCTGTGAGTTAATCCTTCTACCGGAGAATCTTCATCTTCGTGAAGAGGATCCATCATATCAGCTGCTCCTACGTGAGTTTCTGCTATAGTAGGAACTGCCTGCATTCTTACTGGACAGTTATGGTCTTCTTTATCCATTTGTGCTGCATAGTATGGTGTGATTCCCATTCTAAATTTATCAAGTACTTTGTTTATATCTTCTTCTTCCTTCTGTGTTAAGTTTATTATTTCTTTAAGCTGTTCAACAGTATTGATTCTGTTTCTTACCTGCCATTTCCAGTCGTCCCATTCTTCTGCCTTTACATCTTTCCATAAAGGTATTTCATTGTAATAAGCCATTTTTTCTCCTCTTTCTATATGTTTTTTTATATTAATGTCTGTATTTATGCATATATTTCTTGGTACAATTTTCTAAGTCCTTCACTTTCTCTCATTATCTGTAGTGAAATTTCTGCATGGTCTTTTGTGTATCCATTTCCAATAATCATATTTACGTCTTTTCCAACACCTTCTGCTCCTAATGCTGCCTTTGTGAAAGAAGTAGCCATTGAGAAATAGTAAACAGTACCATCGTCTTTACATGATAATATACTAGACATTTCGCAGTTTGGTCTGCTTACACAGTTTATAACTAAATCACAAAGCTCTCCATCAGTAAGTTCGCTAACTTTTTCGTATACTCCTACTGCATCGGTAGCTTCTCCAACTATGTATTCGTCTGCTAAGTTGAGTTTTTTAACTTTTTCTAATGAACTTTCTCTATGCGCCATACATATTACTTTTCCTGTAATACCTGCTCTTTTCTTTGCTTCATATAAACAGAGCATTCCTGATTTTCCTGCTCCACCTACTACTAATACTGTGTCGCCAGGTTTTACTAGTTTAGCCGTTTGTGCAGGTGCTCCTGCTACATCAAGCACTGATAAAGCTAAATTTTCTGGTAAGTCTGTAGGTATTTTTGCATATATTCCGCTCTCGAATAATATTGCTTGTCCCTTGATATCAACCTGGTCGATATCTTTTCTCATTCCTATGATTTCGTCAATTCTTAGTGGTGTTAATGATAGTGAAACTAAAGTTGCTATTTTGTCTCCAACTTTTAAATCTCTGTCTTTAAGGGCTGGTCCTATTTCCTTCACTGTTCCTATGAGCATTCCTCCGGAACCGGTAACAGGATTTTGATGCTTACCTCTTTCAGCTACTATCCCTTTCATAATCTCTTTAATCTTCTCTTCATTACCTTCTGCCTGGTCCTTTATCTGGGTAAAACTAGCTGAGTCTACATTTAATGTCTGAACGTCTATTAGTATTTCGTTGTCGTAAATTTCCATTGTGTTATCAATTTTTAATGCCGGTTGTGGTAGTACTCCTTTTGGCTCTAATACTCTGTGAGTTCCATATGGGTTTCCTTTTTTCATAATTAATACCTCCTAAAATTTTTGACAAATCTTTTCATATAAATATATTGCAAGTATCGTGCCACAAAATTGTGATTTTTTATCCTTGCAATATCAATGGTTTTATTTTTTTATGTACCTTAATCATACTATATTGCCCAATTTTTATCAAGTGGGTTGCCCAATATTCGGCAGTATTGTTTTGTTTAAAGAATCTTTAGCAGTTGTTTTCTTTCAATTCCTTCTTTGTCACTTAGGAAAATTTGCATGAGGATCTACAGGGACAGTAAAATATACTTTAATATAAACTGAAATTATAATCAAAATACTCAATAGATTTCCCAAGAACAAGATTGTCTTAATGGTTTCAGATTGACTTAGTATAATATGCTTTATATAGGGTATATTTATTACATAGGTATTATTCTAGAGAGTAAATCACAATATATATATTTTTTGTTGGGTTCAAAAAATATATACCTAATATTTTAATAGTGAAAGGAAGAGAAATATGAAAAAAAAGAATCAAAAATCACCTCGAATGTTGTTTTTAGTAGTTTTAATAATTTTTTCCTTGATGATTTTTGTTACATCCTGCGGATCAAATGATGAAGATGTTGAAGAAAATAACGAGGAAGTAGAAACTGATACCGGGGAAGAAGAAAATTTAGAAGCTGAAGAAGAAAATGAAGATACCAACGAGGAAATCGACGATAGCGATGATTCTGAAGATGGAGATAGTATGACAGAAGAGGATATTTCTATACTCTTATCTGATTTAGATGGACCTTCTGAGTATTACTACGAACAGACCATTGTTACGGGAGAATACACTTCAACTCAAAAATTTTGGTTTAAAGGTGAAAGTATGAAAATAGAAGGCGAGCAAGATGGAGTTCCATACATACTAATTTGGACTGAAGATTCTATGACTAATCTAGATCCTGAATCGAAAACTGCTTATAGAAGCACTTATGTAGAAGATACAGAAGGTGACTCTATAGAGGGTCCTGCTGGTTTTGGCGATACGGATAATTTTGACTTTGAAAATGATGAGAGTTTTAAATATTTAGGAAAAGAAACAGTAAATGGAGAACCTTGCTATGTAATCGAATCAACTTTTTCTGAAGATAATACATTAAGTAAAGTATGGATTCATGAAGAATATGGAATAGCTATGAGAACAGAAATAAGCGGTGGTACCGAGGCTATGAATGCTGTAATGGAAGTTAGAAATCTTAAAATTGGTGATGTATCCAATAATGAATTTGAAATACCTGAGGATTATGAAATTTTTGATTATTAAAATATTTATAAAAATATTGTAAATTTTTGACTTTAAGATTTAAAAGACTGCCCGACTAAAGGCAGTCTAATTTTATTAATAAAAAACTAGTTTAGTTATTCTACTTTTAATAACTTAGCATTTACTGCTACTATTACAGTACTTAAAGACATTAGTATTGCTCCCACAGCCGGGGAAATCAATAAACCAAAGCTATATAAAACACCTGCTGCAAGGGGTATTGCTACAATATTGTAACCGGAAGCCCAGATTAGATTTTGAACCATTTTCCTGTATGTAGCTTTTCCAAATTTTATTAATGAAACAACATCTTCAGGATTACTGTTTACCAAAATAATATCAGCCGTTTCTGCAGCTACATCTGTGCCAGAACCTATAGCAATACCAACATCAGCCTGAGCTAAAGCAGGAGCATCATTTACTCCGTCTCCAGTCATCGCTACGAATTCATTATCTTCTTGAAGTTCTTTTATTTTTTCCTGTTTTTCATCAGGAAGAACCTGGGCAAAGTATCCGTCTAACCCAAGTTTATCAGATACTTCTTTTGCTGTTTTTTCATTGTCTCCCGTCAACATCCAGCATTTGATTCCTTGTTCTTTTAATTTTTTGATTGCATTATAGGATTCTTGTCTTATCTGATCGGATAGTCCAATTATTCCGACTATTTTTTCATCTATAATTAAGAATACATCTGTAGAAATTGAATTTTCCGGTATATCTTCAGGCTTATCTATATTATTTTCTTTCAAATATCCTGGACTGACAACTAATACTTTTTTCTCATCTATATTACCTTCAATTCCTTTACCTTTTAAAGCTTGAAAGTCATTTACATTAAATAGATCTAGTTCTTTTTCTTTTGCTTTATCTAAGATGCCTTTAGCTATAGGGTGTTCTGAACCTTTTTCTAATGAAGCAGCATATTTAAGAACTTCATCTTCTGAATAATTTTCATCTGTAGTTTTAATAAAATCTACTCCAAACTCTCCTAAGGTAAGAGTTCCTGTTTTATCAAAAACTATTACATCTATATTCCTTGAATTTTCAAAAGCAGTTCTATTTCTAATTAAAAGTCCATTTTGGGCAGATAAGGCAGTAGAACGTGCAACTACTAATGGAGTTGCTAAACCTAAAGCATGAGGACAGGTAATAACCATTACAGTTGCCATCCTTGCAATAGCAAAGGTAAAATCCTTTCCTATTATTAGCCAGGTAGCTAAGGTTAAAAATCCTACAGAAATTGCTATTACTGTAAGCCAAAAGGCCGCCTTGTCTACAATTGCTTGAGTTTTAGATTTTGAATTCTGTGCTTCTTCAACTAATTTAATTACTTTAGATAGATAGGAATCATCTCCTATATCTTTTACTTCAACCTCTAATGAACCTTCTCCGTTTATTGATCCACCTATCAGTTTATCTCCTTCTTTTTTCTCAACAGGTTTGGATTCTCCTGTAAGCATTGATTCATTTACAGCACTGCTTCCCTTTACAATAATTCCATCTGCTGGTAGTTTTTCTCCTGGTTTTATTAATATTTTATCTCCAGAATTAAGTTCTTCTACAGAAACATCCACAACATCATCTTCGGATTTTATAAGGTGAGCTTCATCGGGAATTAATTCAGCTAGTTTATCCATAGCCTTTGAAGCACTTAAAACTGAGCGCATTTCAATCCAGTGTCCTACAAGCATAATGTCTATAAGGGTTGCCAATTCCCAGAAAAAGTCGCTACCTTCTAAGCCCAGAACAGTAGCTGCACTATAGAAAAATGCAACAGATATTGCCATTGCTATTAGTGTCATCATTCCTGGATTTTTTTCTTTCATTTCATCTACGAATCCAGTCAAGAAAGGCCAACCCCCATAAAAATATATAAAGGTAGATAATCCTAAAAGCAGGTAACTACTTCCTGAAAACTCTATACTGAAATTAAACCAGTTTTGAATCATAGGTGATAGTAAAAGAACAGGAATAGTTACTATCATAGAAATAAAGAATCTTTTCTTGAAATCTTTTATCATCATTTCATGGTGGTTTCCATCACCATGATCTTTTTTGTCGTGATTATGATTTTTATGTTCATGATTTTTATCTTCATGTTCATGTTTATTGTTTCCCACAATATAACCTCCTCGTTTTTTACGCCTCATATTGTATTTACCCGGATTTCTTGTAAATTATGCTTTTGTTTCGCTTTCTTCCTTCGCTTAGAGTAAATTTAAGATTAAGTTATTAAATCAAGTCTCCTATGAAAGGATATCTGCAGTGTTCTAAACACAAAAAAGATATCCACTCGTTTGTAAGTGAAGAAGACTTCGAAGTATTTTGATGAAAATATAGAACAAGTGCAAAAGATGTATTATGAGCACTGTTTGAACGAAGTGAGTTTGCGAATTATCTTTAAACGGTTCTAAATATTTTCCAAAATACGTAGCGTCTGATTGAAGCCCTAGCCTATTTACAAAGTAAATAGTAGCAGGTCTCATGCAAAGCTTTCCCAAGAGATAACAATCGATTGGTAGAAAGCAACTGTGAATTTGCAATCAATTGGATATCTAAATCATGAGTACTTGCATCGGATTAATAACTTATTATTTAAATCAAAAAAAGCTACTCAATGGGTAGCTCCTTTTTTCCAGCAACATTCAACTTTTTATAAATATTTCTAAGATGAGTTTTCAAGGTATTATCACTTATGAATAGCTCTTCTGCTATTTCATGATTTTTCTTTCCTATTATGAGAAGATTATATATTTCTAGCTCTCTTTCAGTGAGGGTGTTAACTCGTGATGCAAACTTGTTTTCTTCTTTTATTTTAACGACATCTCTATCAATGGTTTCGAAAAGTTTTGGAATAACCAGCATTGTTACAAAAACAGTTGTAAAAGATACTGCTATAGTATAAAGGCCACCATCTGGAGAACTGGAAAAAATAATTCCTAAAACTCTTCCTAAAAACACTGAGGAAAGCAAAGATATAAGGGCAAAGGAGGTAATTCTATAAGGTCTACCGTAAAGATGAGCAACATGACCTACTACCGTCCATGCGAAAAGATCTCCTGTTCCCAATCCTGATTGAAGCATTGTTTCATTAATATAAAATCCAGCTTCGTTAACCCCTAAAATCATCAGAGCAACATTGGCCATGCCTAGTAAAAATATAGCAATATAGAAGGTTGATAAATGTGAAACTTTATCAGAAAAAACAACAAGCAGTAAAATTGCCATCATGTAAGGAACTTTTTTATAGAATATAATATTTGCATCTATTTCTTGAAATAAAGGCTCTATTAACTTGCTACTAAGACCATCGTTTACGTTAATTAAAAATAATATAATGCTTATTAAAAATATTAGTTTTTTAACATTTTTTGTTGTATCAAAGGCATAATCATAGGATTTTTCAAAGGTTAAAAAATTAGCTGATAGCAAAGATATCCCCAGTGCTACTAATATTGCATTTAAAGCATAGGTCTCAAATCTCATTTTTACTAAAATATTGATTCCGTAAAGAACTACGTTGCCTAAAATTATAGTTAATCCCATTACTTTTATTTTATCCTTATAACTTACGGATATAGTAAAAAAATAACTCCAACCAATGACAAAAAGTACTGATGCAATACCCATAAATGTAAAAATAAAATACCAGTATGTAACACCGAAAAACAACAGTAAATTACCGGCAAAGCAAACTACAATTGAATA
>JAWSUU010000027.1:0-20096 GCA_033549325.1 Bacillota bacterium
CATCGTTATCGCTGTTCCTATTACGCAAGATAGTCCTGACCAAAGTCAGAACTGGTGCGACTGCCTGTCGCACAAAATATATCCTCTGTTTAAGAGGATATAATCCTTTATATTTAAAGGTTTTCAACGAATTGTATTTTTACGCCATTAGGATCTAATATATAAAAAAATCTTACCTTGGGATTGGGCTTAATTGGACCACTTTCAATTTTTATTCCTTTTTCTTCTACAAATTTTATCATTTCATCGAGATTTTCTACTTGAAATCCTAAGGATATATCTTTACCAATATTAACTTCTTTTTTACTTTTATTTTCTATTAGTTCTACTTCAGTACCTCCAACTCCTAGAAATGCGATTTCCATCTCTGGTCCTGTTTCAAATCTTCTATTTACCTTTAGCCCTACAATGTCTTCATAAAATGCTATTGATTCATTTAAATTTTTAACCATAATTGTACACCAAGAAAATTTCATATATACCTCCATTAAATTATATTATACTTGACTTTGTTTTGTCACAAGCTATTTCTTTAAGTAAATCCACCTGTTCTGGTTTACCTAAGACAATCATTACATCGCCTTCATTTAAAACTTCCTTTGAGCTTGGATTGAAATTTATTTTATTGTTTTCCTTGTGTCTGATTGCCATTACTATTAGTCCCGATCTTTCAGGAACCTTTGCTTCCTTTAGGTTTTTACCTATCAAATCTGAATTCGGTCCAATTTTTACTTCTTCCAAATCAATTAATACATTGTCGGCTTTAGTCATAACATCTAAAAAGGATATTACCGATGGCCTTATAACCATTGCTGCTATTCTTCTTCCTCCAATTTCATTCGGCGAAATGGTATTGTCTGCGCCAGCTTTTTCCAATTTTCTATATGCATTTTTTTCTATTGCTTTTGCTATTATATATATGTCCGGATTTAACTGCCTAGCAGTAAGTACTGTAAATACATTATCAGCATCATTTGATAAACTAGCCACCAAACCTTTAGCTGATTCTATTTTAGCATGTATTAGGGTATCTTCGTTTGTAGCATCATCATTTATAGTCAGAACACCTTCATTTTTAAGTTCTTCAACTCTTTCTTGGCTGTTTTCTATTACTAAGAATTTTAAGTTGTTTTCTTTAAACTGTTGAATAACAATATTACCAACTTCACCAGCACCGCAAACTATGATCTTTTAAATCTTTTATTTTATATTCCATTCTTCTCTTCCTCCATGCATCTTTTAGTTGACCTTCAAAAAATAAAGCAAAGATACTTGTAATTCCATAACCGGCAACTCCTAATCCGGAAAAAATCAAAAATATTGTGAAAATTTTAGCTTCATTAGTCATTTCAGCTATTTCACCATATCCAACTGTAGATATAGTTATCGCCGTCATGTACAGTGCATCTAAAAAACCTACTCCAAGAAGAACTGAATATCCGAATATACCTATTGCAATGACAGAAAAAAACATTACTCCTATGAAAATAAATTTCCCTTTGTTTTCCATAACTCACCTTCTTGAATTTATAATTATATTATATCAGTTATGTTGGTAAATACCAACCTTATAAAGTGCTCCCTTCCTTGAATCCCTGATGAATTGCATGAATTACGTTGGCAGGTGTTATTGCATCACCTATTACAACTACTTTTTCATTTGTTTTCATTTTTTTATATAGATAATTGTTAGAAACATATCCTTCAGCCATAATTACCGTATCTATAGATAATTTTTCTAATTTCTCCTTGTTTTTAAATACTATTTCTTTATTCGTTATTTCAACTACTTCAGAATCTCCGTAAATCTTAACATCCCTTTTTTTGAGAAGGTTTCTTAATGCCTGTTCATCGTTTATTCCTGGAGATTCATTTACTAAAATGTCATGAAGGATTTCTATTATATAAACCTCATCAGATTTTTCAGCACAAAATGCAGCCACTTCACAACCGACCAATCCTCCTCCAACAACAGCTACTCTACTACCAAAACTTTTATCACCTAAAAGTATTTCATTTCCACTAAAGACATTTTCCTTTTCTCTCCCTTTTATAGGAGTATCTGCAGGTCTTGATCCTGTTGCAATTATAACCTTATCGTATTCTTCAATATGAATATTTTCTAAATTTCCTTCTTTTAATAGTTTTATTTCAACATTACTTCTGTAAAGTTTACCTTTGAGATAATTCATATATATTCTAATATCTTTTTTGAAAAAATCATTTCCAGCAGCCAGGAAATTTCCACCTAACCTGTTAGATTTTTCCCATAGTTCTACAAATGCCCCGTTATTATCTGCAGATATTGCTGCAGTAATACCACCAGGTCCACCTCCAACAACTAAAACCTTCTTATCTTTCATAGATTTTTTATCCAAATAAGCCTTTTCGTTAAAACACAAGGGATTTACAGAGCACTTAATCTCACCTTCATTTAGTAATGCACCTAAGCAGTCATTGCAGCTAATACAGTGTACTATATCAAAAGTTTTATTATCTCTTACTTTTTTTGGCCATTGTGGGTCTGCCATAAGCTGGTGTCCTAATCCTATTAGATCTGCTTTTTTATCTTTTAATACCTTCTCGGCTACTTCTGGATTAGAAAGCTTCCCTTGAGTAAGTACAGGTATCCTAACTTCCTTTTTTATTTCAAAAGCAAAGTCTATCTGCTCTGGTTCTTCCTGGTAAACGGTGTCTATGGATTTATACCAAGTATCGTAGTATCCAATATCTATGTGAAGTCCATCAACTCCACTTTTTTCAAGTATCTTTGCCATCATTCTTCCTTCAGTTACTTGTGTTCCTTGTTTGGTTCCATGATAGGGAGTGAATTTAAACAATAATGGATAATTCTCCCCGCAGGTTGATTTTATTTCTTTTATACAGCTTATAGAGAATTTCAATCTGTTTTCCAATATACCTCCATAGCTATCTTTCCTATCATTCCACATATTTGTATGAAATTGATCCAGCAAATTTCCTCCGGAAGCATTTATTTCAACAGCATCTATTCCAGAATCTTTTGCTGCTTTAGCTACTTTCACTATATTATTTACAGTAGATTTTATATCTTTTTCACTAAAAATATTAACCATATTTTTGTTCAAGTTGTATTCTATCCACTGTGAACCTGGATTAATCTGCAGACAGATCTTAGAGTCATTTTTGTGAATTCTATCTGCCAATTCTTTTAAATTATTTCTAAATTCTAGTGCCGAATAATTATTATCTGATAAAACAGTATACCCTCCTGTAAATATTAATCCGGTTCCATCTTCAGCTCTTTTTTCTAAAAAATTTTGACTTTTTTCACTAAAGAAATTTTTTTCGTCTTTTGTGGAAGTAATAGGTGCTAAAAATATTCTGTTTTTTAATTTAAGCTGTCCTAGACTGAATTCTTTAAATAACTCCATTTTTCTCCCCCTCGAATTTATTATTATGTAAATAATTATATAGTCATAATTGATTCTATTCAATAAAAAAGATGGAACTGTTATACAATCGTTCCATCCGCAATTTATATGATTAATACAAAAACAGAAACTGGCTCCCCTAGATTTAACTTTAGAGAACCAGCTTCTATGCTTCTGCTTTCATGTTTTCTCCTTTTTAGGGGGATAAACACCCTGACAGAATATCGTAATCATCTCCTCGAGAGATATTACTCCAACAATTACTTCGTTAATAATCTTTTATGTTTAGTTAATAAAGAACTAAACTTCTTCTTGAATTATTCAAGATATCCCTTTGTCCTAGATATCACTAAACAGTGATTTATAAATAAAGTATTTGTTGTATTTTTATTATATCATAACCGTTGAATTATTCAATAGCCTTTGCTGTTTTTCAAAAATATATTTTCAGAAAAATTTCTAATTATTATTTAGTTAAAACTATAACTCTATCAACAATTGAATAACTTTTATATCCAATATTTTCTACCATCCACTTAAAAGCTTTTTCATGATAGAAAAATACATGGGTATGATCGTCTTTGTAATACCAGTTTTTAAAATCTATATCATCCGAGTATATCTCTGTCTTACAGTAAAGCATTCCGCCCTCTTTTAACAATGAATATAAAAGTTCAAATTCTTTTAAAGGATTATGAAAGTGTTCAATTACTTCACAAGTTACGATATAATCATAATTTTTATTTAATAAATTTTCTTTATTACAAAAGAAAGGATCGTAAGTTTCAATATCATATCCATCATCTCTAAGTAATTTTGAAATCACAGGCCCAGTTCCTGCTCCAAAATCAAGACCTAATGTATATTTATTATCCCACCGCTGCTTGACTTCTTCTACTATATCAGCTACAAATTCCTGATATCTAATGTCTTCTACATCGTTGTTATGTTTTTCATATCTACTTTTTTCTTCTTCGTAGGTTAAATAATTTTGAGAGTCCATAAATACAGAATTACATTTGCTGCACTTATAGTATTTTATATCATTAATTTTATAAAAAAGCTCCCCTTCACCACTGCATAAATTACAATTCATATTTTTCCTCCAATCTAAGTATTATTATGATACAATATATTAGTATTAATTTGTAGTATTTTTTTAGATAATGCTTGACATAAAAAATGCAAACTTATAATATTTTAACAGATGATAGTTATATGTTCTCAGAAAGGAGTCACTATGAACAAAAAATTAAAAATAATAATAACTGTTATAGTAATTATTATAGCAATAGTTTTACTAATACTATTTTATTTAACAAGAGGTCTACAGGAAGGTCAAAACATAGAAGTAAATAATGTGGATTTAAGTTATTTGGAAGATGACGGATTTTATACAGGAAATTTCAAATTCGGAAGATGGTCAAATGAAGCGAAGGTTACTTTGGAAGATAGAAAAATTATGGATATTGAATTTACTGATGACGTTTCTTTTTCTAAAGATGAAGTCAGGGAAGAAATAATTAATAGAATAATTGATAAACAAAAAGTAAATGTGGACGTTGTATCTGGAGCTACTGTAACTTCTAAGGCCTATATGAAGGCGGTAGAAGATGCTTTAGATATACTGCATTAAATAAGGTATTTAAAATGAAAACTCTTATCGCTTATGCTACAAAGAGAGGTTTTACGAAAAAATGTGCTGAATTACTTTCAGAAAAACTGGAAGGGACAGTTGAAATTGCTGATATAAAAAAATCGAAAAATATGGATATAAGCAGCTATGAAAATATAATTATTGGTGGATCTGTTTATATAGGAAAAATCAGAAAAGAAGTTCCTGATTTTTATGATCGTAATATGGATAAGTTACTTAATAAAAACATCGGCCTTTTTATCTGCGGTTTAGCAGAAGGTGAAGTTGTTAAAAAGGAACTGGAAGCATGTTTTCCTGATAAACTCTCCGAAAGAGCTTTGGTTATAGATATTTTTGGCGGTGAATATAACTTTGATAAGATGAATTTTATAGAAAAAACAGTCATCAAAAAAATAGCCAACACCACGGAAAATCAAGAGGTTTTACATTTAGATAGAATCGAAAAATTTGCAGAAGTATTTAATTCTCTACAAAAAAAGGATTAGACTTAACTAATCCTTTTTTATTACTTTATTAATAAATGTATTAAGAAGCTCAGTATCATATAATTTTCCGGAATTATTCTTCATTTCTTTTAAAGCTTCTTCTTCTGTAAAAGGCTTATAACTATACTCATTTGTCATTGAATCGAAACTTTCAACTATTCTTATAATTCTAGACATATAGGGTATTTCTTCTCCTTTAATTTCTTCTGGATAACCGCTTCCGTCGAAGTTTTCATGATGACTTAATACAATTTCTGCTAAACTTAAAGTATGATCAAACAAATTAAGTATCCTATAACCTACAAGTGGATGCTGCTGGAATTTTTCTTTTTCTTCTAGGGTCAAATCCTTTAATTTATTTAGGAGTTCATCCCTAAGTACAATTTTCCCAATATCGTGTACATAACCAACATTTTCTAATTTTAATACTTCTGATGTATCTAAGTTCAATTTTTCTCCCATTTCCTTTGCCAATTTCCCTACATTTTCAGAGTGGGTTTTTTCTCTTACACTTTTATTATGAAGTGTATCTACAATGGTGTTGATAAGTTCCTCATTAACACTATCTCTAGTTAAGGTTTTTTTCTTATACATATCGTCTTCAGCATCTTCCAGTATTCTACTTATATCTTCTATTTCTTTTGTTTTTATATTGTAGCCTAAAGAAATGGTAGCTTTTATGGCTTCAATCTTAACCTCTGAAAGGGATTCATTTATTCTTTCAATAACTTTTTCAGTACCTAATTCATCAGTATTAGCTAAGATTATACCAAATTCATCTCCACCGATTCTAGCTACTATATCCTCATCTCTACAAACCTTTCTAATGCTCTTTGCAACCTCTTTAAGAAGTCTATCCCCTGCCCTGTGACCGAATATATCGTTGGTTTGTTTCAAGCTGTTTACATCTCCTATAATAACTGAAATAGGAAGATTTTCTTTTACATCAATTCCCTTTAGTTGGTCTTCAAAATATCTTCTGTTATATAAATCTGTCAAGGAATCATGGGTGCTTATATAATGTATCTTTTCTTCCTGAATTTTCTTTTCTGTATTATCTGAAAAGGTTACTACTCCTCCTACCACCTTACCGTCTTTCATCTGAGGATGTGAATCGTATTCTACATCAAAACTGGTACCATCCTTTCTCCAAAAAACCTCATCATCTACATGCGCCTTTGATCCTCTTTGAAAGGATTGTACTATTTTACAGTCCTCCAACTTCATTGGAATTCCGTCTTTATAACTGTAGTGGATTTTATAGTGCATGTTTTTTCCTATTAATTCATCCTGATTTTCGTATCCTAGAAGTTCAATACCTTTTTTATTACAAAAAGTACAGTTTCCTTCATTATCCATACCGTATATGCCTTCAGCAGTAGAATCTAGTATAAGCTGCAGCTGTTCCTTATGTTCTTTTATCTTTTCTGCTGTTTTCTCTTTTTCTTCTCTGACCCAATTTTCTATAGTGATATCCTTTATATATGCTCCTACTCCGTAACTGCCGTCTAAAAGTTTTATAGGGAATTTGTTTGTTTTGTAAACTCTACCATCCCATTTTACAGTATCTTCGATTTTAATTTTATTTTTAAGAACTTCTTCATCTGTTTTTCTTTTAATCTCAGCAAATTTTTCTGTAGAAATATCGGAGTCGTTACTACCAATAAAATCTTCATTTTCTAAATCATAGTATTTTTTAAAGGCTTCATTTGCAAAAATGTAGTTTAAATTTTTATCTTTTAAGTAAATAAGTCTATCATCTGCATCCATAAACTGGGTTCTAAGTTCATACAAATTATTATATTCTTTAGTTTTATTTTTTAGTTTTATGTTGCTTCTATACAATAAAATTATATATGTAAATGAAATTAGTATTAAAAATATTCCACCCCAAAATAAAATATTGTCGTTAATTTCCTGGGTTATGCCATCTTTTATACTATCCGTACCATATACAGCTGAAGGAATAACTAATAAAAGTATCCCTATTACAGTTCCTATGTATATATTTTTTAATCTTTTCATTTTCTATCTCCATTAGCTTATATTTCGCATATTATCATTATACACTAAGTATTGAATAATTATAAGCTATGATAAAATTTAAATTAATTAAGACTACTTGACACATCTATAGATTTTTATGTTAAGATTATATAAATAATAAATCAGGAGGTAAACATATGAGTAAACTAAAAGGAACAAAGACAGCTCAAAACTTAATGACAGCTTTTGCGGGAGAATCTCAAGCAAGAATGAGATATGACTACTATGCATCTCAAGCAAAAAAAGACGGATATGTGCAGATTAAAAACATCTTTGAGGAAACTGCAAGAAATGAAAAAGAGCATGCTAAGAGATTTTACAAATTTTTAAGAGAAGAACTTGAGGATGAAACAATAGATGTGTCTACTGATTTCCCAGTAAATTTTAAAGATACTAAAGCCAACTTAGAGGCTGCTGCTGCTGGTGAAAACGAAGAACACACTGAAATGTATCCAGAATTTGCAAGAATAGCCAAAGAAGAAGGATTTGATAAAATTTCAAAAGTTTTTACTGAAGTTGGAGAAGTTGAGGAAAGACATGAAGCAAGATTCTTGAAGCTTTTAGAAAATATTGAAAAAGGAATAGTATTTAAGAGAGATGAAGTTGTTGAATGGAAATGTAACAACTGCGGTTATGTACATAAGGGTAAAGAAGCTCCTGAATCATGTCCAGCTTGTGATCATCCACAAGATCATTTTGAATTATTTGTAGAAACATATTAAAAAAATAAAAATCAAAGGCCGGTTAGAACTAACCGGCCTTTATAAATTAACCCCCGCCCAAGGCTTTCATAATTAAAACATAGTCTCCATCCTTAAGCTTTGTTTTTAAATCTGCTCTTTTATTGTTTATCATGTAGTTGCAATTTTTCAGATAATTTATATCTGTTTTATTTTCATTAGAAATTTTTCTAATAAGTTTTTCTACATTCGAGTCTTCATGTACTTCTATTCTATGAATTTGACTTCCAAGTTCTTTTATTGGAATGCCTATGTATTTATATTTAACTATCATCCAAGAACCTCGTCTACAGCCTTTTGAAATATTTCTATAAATTTAGGAAAGGTTGTTTTTTGATATTTTAAAAGTCTTTGAGCTTCCTCAGTATCGTACCAGTCGGAATACACAGGTTTTTCTACATATTCTGCATCTTCCGGCTCAATATCAAGAACCTTGAAAAATTCTTCCACGAATTCATGACCCTTCATCTGCCAGGTCTTTCCTCCTGATACAATAAGTATCTTATTAGTTGATTCTTTAACTTCTACCGCTGCTACAAGAGCACTTACTACATCATCTCTAAATACCACCTCAACTCTTTGATCAGCCGTGAAAGGCCATTCAGGAGGGTCTAATAATGCCGCCAGCACTACTCCTGCAACCCTTAAGATTGTGTAATCTATACCAGATTCTAATATGTACTGTTCACATCTAACCTTAGACTCGCTGTAGTTAGTATTTGGCCTTTGCTTAGTATCTACAGTTACCGGAGGTTCTAAATCTGTTGTATCACCGTAAGTTGCCACTGTCGATGAAAATATCAATCTAGTTCTATTTCCACTGCTTTCAATTGCATTTACAAGATTTTTTGTGCCTTCTACATTTACTTTAAATGTAAGCTCTTTATTGTTTTCACTTAATGGTGGAAGTATAGCTGCTAAATGTACTACCGTATCTACATCCTTAAGGGATTTTTTTACGCTTTCTTTATCCGTTATATCTCCTTCGTGAATTTCGATTCCTTTTTCTTTTAATCCTGTAAAATTAGCTTGAGGAATATCAAATACTCTAACCTTATATCCTTTTTCAGCTAATATAAAGGAAAGTTCTTTACCCATACTTCCTGCACCACCAGTTATCAGTATTCTTTCCAACTATTCAGCCTCCTTCCTATTTTATTCCTTCTCTAGTATAAATCTTTAATCAAAAAGTCTAGTCCTAATTTTTCTAATGTTCCTTTAGAAGGTTTTCCTGTTTCTACATCCCATCCAATAAATGAGAAGAAATTATCTCTTAGTTTTTTATCATCGATTTCTACATCTGCTACCGGACCTTCTTTTTGAGGTGGCTGTCCTAAAGCACGTTTAGTTATTGTGAAATCTTTAGGCGTGATACCTTCTCTTAAATTGAAAGCATGTCTCATATTTAATATTCTCATTCCTGTGTTATCTTGATCTTGAGGTTTAAAACTTCTCCCGGTTATAGCTTCAATATACTGGTTCTCTACACCTTGTTCTGCTCCTGCTAATCCCATAAACATACAGAATCCTGCTGAATTTATTACCTCTTGATTAGCAGTTAACTTTACATCAAGGTATCCCGTTGAATCAAAGTCGTACTTTTGTCCTACTGGAGCTCCCATCAAATGTGCCATACCAAGCCCACCTTTAACATGTCTTCCCGGTGTTGGATCATATTGATAAGTTCTCGCGAATCCAGGGGACAATCTAGGGTCATGCATTGGTAGTTCAATTCCAGATGCAGTTTGTAAATATTCTTCACCTTTTCCCAGTTCTTTAGCTGCATGCATAGAACCTTTCATCAATATCTTACCAATACCCTCATTATTAGCCATTTTTTCCATTATAGCCACTACAGCTTCTCCGTTTCCCCATGTAAGTTCTATACCGTCTAAATCTTTTTTAGTAAGTACACCTTCTTCAAAGCATTCCATTGCCCAGGCAATAGTCATACCTGCAGATATTGTATCAATACCGTAGTTATTGCATATTTCGTTGCATTTGAAAAGAGCATCTGTTTCACCACTTAATATAGTCGACCCAAAAGCAGCTTGAGTTTCATATTCAGGTCTATCAGTATCTCCTACAGGCCATCTTCCATCATCTACTTTGTATTTAGCTCCGCAGCCTAATGGACAGTTAGAACAGTGGTAAGCTTTAACCTTATACTTTTCGTCATAGGTAGGTACCGCGATTTTTTTAGCATTTTCTTCTCCGTAGTCTACTACTCCAACTCCTCCCCAGTTTTTAACTGGAGAATCTCCATTAAGTGCTGATGCTTCCGTTCCTACACCTGTACCGTAAGCACCAAATCCCTGTGCCGTAGGATTATCTTTCATAGCAGCTGAAACTTTTTTATTTATTTCTACAATTCTATCTGGATCAGCAACTTCTATCTCTTTAGTTCCTCTTACTGCTATAGCTTTCAATTTTTTAGAGCCCATTACAGCTCCTCCGCCACCTCTACCGGCAGCACGATGCTCATCGTTAATAGGGCAGGAAATATATGATAGATTTTCTCCTGCCGGTCCAATTGCACTTACTCTTACCTTGTCATCACCTAATTCTTTCTGTATAGCCATTAAAGTTTCCTTTGTATCCATACCCCATAATTTTGAAGCATCTCTAATTTCTACTTGTCCGTCGTTAATCCATATATATACTGGATCCTTTGAAATCCCTTTAATAAATACAGCATCGTATCCTGCTTTTTTAAGTTCCGGTCCAAAAAACCCTCCGGAGTTGGCGTCATTCCATCCTCCAGTAACTGGAGATTTATGTACTATTGTATACCTTCCACCAAAGAAAGCTTTTGTTCCACTTGTAGGTCCAGTCATAAATCCTATCATACTTTCTTCACCAAGAGGATCTGTTTTTGCAGGCATATTATCGTAAAGTACCTTAGCTCCTATTCCGTATCCCCCTAAAAATTTAGAGGCCATATCTTCTGTCAATTCTTTTTCTTCAATATTTTTATCCGTCAAGTTCACAAAGAGCATTTTTCCATTATAACCTTTTAACATTGATTTCCCTCCTCTGTACTTTTTTAATAATCCTATTCTTCATCTTCTATGGAAATTTCATCAATCATTCCTTTTGGTTTAACATGAAGATCTGCTAAAGAAAGCTTTGGATGGTTATAGGTATAATCACCTGGCTCGTAATCTCCACTTCTTAGTTCTTCTCTTTTAACTTGAGCGAGTACATTTTCAGGTCTGTATGGTGGAAACCAGAAATCCGTTTCATCAGCAGGTTCTGATTCAACCAATACGTATTCGGTGGTACCTATTCCATTATATTCTCCTGCATTAATTTGAGCCCACTGGCTAACTTTTGCCATACTTGATACATTTGTAAATCTTTCTGTATTAGGCTCTCCAAAGCCAAAGTCTGTAGCTTGTGAATCCTGCATGCCGGATTTGCTTTCTGCCATTTCTATACATGCCATATCTATTGCAACTGGATCTTTGGATGCAAATACACCGATGTTTGGTACTAAAGGCTTGTCGTGGAAGTTTACACAATCGCACCATGGAGAAATATCCATTGCATAGCTTAGGTATATGAATTTTTCTTTACCTATTGCATTTATGTATCCTGAAGCTGCATCTGCAATAGTAGGTGCCCAGGTAGCTGTTATTTCTGGTTTAAGATTTAAGATACCTGCAAATAATGCCCCACTAAAACAAGCTGAACACTTACCGCATTTTTCATTATGAAATACAAATTGCTCATCTTTCCATTCGAAGGCATCAAAAGGACATCCTGCTATAACTCTATCTAGAAGAGTAGGTTTTGGTCCTTGAGCTGCCTGCTGTGCTGCTTCTTGATTTACTGTCATATTTTGAATGCCGTAAATTGGATGATTTAGATAGTGAGTTGACATTTTACCTTTTTTTGAACCCATTCCAATTCCTACATTTTTTAAAGCTCCTCCGTAAACTCCCATTGGATGGCCCTTAAAGTGAGTCAAAACAATTACAGCATCTAAATCCAGTAGTTTTTTGCCCATAAATGAATGTTTTAAATAAACTCCCTTAGGTACTTCAACTTGAACATCATCAAATCCATTTTCTCCGTCACATATCCAAATAGGGCAACCTAATGTTTCTTCGTTAAATCCGTGTCTTGAAACTGATCTTAGATGGTCATCTTTAAAAGCTCTGGAAGAGTAATCACTGAAAAGGATTGTATTACAATCAACTATTACAGGTTTTCCTCCAAGCCTTTTAACCTCCTCAACTATAGCTCCTACCCACTGAGGTCTAAGATTTAGAGAGTTTCCGTATTCTCCCATGTGTATTTTAATGCCTACTGTGTCTCCTTTCTTGAAATGAGATTCGAGTCCTGCATCTCTTAAAACTTTAACCGCTTTAAATGGTGTGCTTTCCTGTAAACTATTCGCTCTGTCATTCATAAAATAAACTTTTGATGGCATACTTTAAACTCCTCTCTCTTTAAAATATTTTTTTGTAAATTTTAAGTCATTACTGATGCTTTAGTTGCTATGATTTTAGCCAAAGATTCAAGTTTTATTTTTAAATCTAAAGCTTTGTCTGCTGCTTTTTTTTCGTCACCAATTACTTCTTGTAATTTTTCGGCTTCATCAAGACAACCTTGAGCAAGACCTGTGCCTTCAGCTGTTCTTAACCATACACTGTTTCTGTTTTTCTTAGCCCATTTTAGGCTTTCTTCCAGCTCTTTTTTTGTGCTTTCAAATTTTACATCAGAAAAATCTTCTTTTTTTGAATCGAATTCTGCAGAAATTTTTTTGATGATTTTGTAAGTTTCTTTCATAATGTCTCTTCCATCGCTCATTAAATTACCTCCTTTAGGTGTATTGTATTAAAATTTACAGATTATCTGTAAAAAAACACCTTTAAACACACTCTTTAAACTCCTTTTTAAATTGTTCTTCATCTATACCTTCTCCTATAAATACGACTGTACTTTTTCTATCATCATTTTCATCCCATAGTCTGTCTGATTTTGAATGAAAGCTTTTTCTTACAGCTTGAAACTCGTATCTATAGTCCTCATTTTTAAAATTGAAAAATCCTTTACTTCTTAGAAGTTTTATACTGTCATCTTTAAAAACTTTATCTATCCATTTATTTATCTTTTCTTTGTCCATTGGCTCTTCTTCCGATAAAACTACAGTTTTTACCTTATCCATATAGGTGCCCTCCTCTTTTACATTATTTTGTTCATTTAAATCCTTTAATTGATTATATAAATCGACTTTTAATATTTTACTCAAATCAACTCTTCCGTATTCCGTTCTATATATTTTAGCCATTCTGTTAATATTTGAAACTCTTTTTTCTATACTTTCAATCTCTTTTTTTTCAATTAAATCTACTTTATTGAGTAGTATTATATCTGCATAACCAATTTGTTCTACTACGAGAGGATACTCATCTATGTTTAAGTGACCGAATTCACAATCTATGAGAGTGATGTAACTTGTTAACTCATACTCTTCTCTCATATTACCTAAAAAGAAGAGTTTCATTAAATATTCCGGTTCATCCATACCGCTTGATTCCATGAGTAGATGGTCAAAACCTTCTCCCTCACTATCTTCATGGAGTCTATCCATAAATCCGTATATCATGAGCTGGGGATCGTAGTGCATAGATACTCCTGGGAAAGCATGGATTCTTTCTGGTTCTACATGAATTAACATGTCATCAATAGGAATTGATCCAAATTCTCTTACTACTATATCAATTCTTTTTTCTCCTGAATTTTCTAGGATGTGGTTTACAAGGGATGTTTTCCCGGAACCTAGAAACCCTCCAATAATTGTTGCTGGAATTGTAGGCATTTCTTCCTTTGTTTTTTTCGGTTCTAAATGATGATGTTTGTGATTGTGTTTGTGGGAATGAGATTGTCCGTGGTGAGATCCTAAAAGATTTACATATTCAAATTCGGTTTTTGGTTTTTTATCAGACATTTTCCCTCCTATTGTGAATATTTATGCTATTTGTTTGCTTTTTGACGTTTTTTAGTAAACGTTTTCTTTAATTTAATAATAACACTTATTTTTTCCTTTATCAAGTTTAATATAAGTAAATTTTTATTTTATATAATCGACGCAAGTATTGTGTTTATTATTGTTAAAAGATTAACTTGTTTTCCTTTAGTATGCTTTATTTTGCTTAAGATTATTATAAATTTAGATTTTTCATAATTTACAATCCTTAAAGTTTTAAATGTATATTTATTATTAATTGTTAAAAATAAAACAAAAATGGCAGGTTGTTAAACCTGCCATTTTTGTTTTATCTATTAAGAAAATCCATTGCATATCTTACATATAATTCTGTCCCTATTTCTAAACTATCTTCGTCAATGTCGAATTTAGGATGATGGTGAGGGAAATTTGCTCCTTTTTCTTCACTTTTACATCCTACAAAAGCTATCGCCCCAGGTATTTCACTTAAATAATACGCCATATCTTCACTTCCGGTTTGTTTTTCTAAATGAGCTAAAGAATCTTCTCCAAGAAAACCTTTAACAACCTCAGTTGCAATTTTTACTGATTCTCCCTCATTTATTGTTGGGGGAGTTCCTTTAATGTATTCTAAATTAAATTTACCTCTATAGCTTTCCGCAATATAATCACCATATCTTTTTATAATTTTCGGAAGATTATCCTGAATTTCAGGATCAAAACATCTTGCAGTTCCTTCTATATGTGCTTTTGATGGTATTACGTTAAATCTAGTCCCTGTCTTAATCTCTCCAAAACTTAATACAACAGCTTCTAAAGGGCTCATTTCTCTACTTACTAAGGATTGAATGTTGAGTAAAAAAGCTGCTGTAATAACACCGGCATCTACTCCTTGATCAGGCATAGAGCCATGTCCTCCTACCCCTTCAATATCTACAATAACATAATCTCCTGCTGCCATTCTCGGTCCTTTTTCGCAGTTTACCTTTCCAGTTTCTAAGTCAGACCATAAATGTATTCCAAATATATTGTCTACACCCTCTAAACCATTTTCTTCAACAATTTTTTTTGCACCCTGTACCATTTCTTCCGCCGGTTGAAAAAATAGTTTTACTGTACCTTTAATATCATCTTTTAACTCAACTAATGCTTTAGCGGCACCAAGAAGCATAGCTGTATGTCCATCATGACCGCAGGCATGCATAATTCCTTCATTTTTTGATGCATATTCACAGTCGTTTTCTTCCTGTACTTCTAATGCATCCATATCGGCTCTTAAAGCTACTGTCCTACCTTCTTGATTTCCCTTTATAGTTGCAATAATTCCTGTTTCTGCAATGGATTCATAGGGTATATTCATTTTTTCCAGTTCTTCTTTTACATATTTGGATGTTTCATATTCTTTCCAACTGGGTTCAGGATTCATGTGAAAATGCCTTCTTAGATTTATAACATAATCTTTATTTTCTTTTACTAATTTAGATATCATAAACTTTCCCCCTTTAAATACTCAATGGCAAAACCTGCATATAATCCAGCAGCTGTGGTAAGAGCTGTTTCATCAATATCAAAATGGGAATGGTGATGTGGATAGTATTTTACTTTTTTGTCGTTTCTTGTTCCTACAAAGGCAAATTCGGTTTTTGCTTTTTGAGAAAAGAAAGAAAAATCTTCTCCCCCAGTAGTTTTTTCAAAAAGTACATTACCTTCTTCTCCTACTAAATCAACAGCAACTTTATTTGCATATACTGATAATTCTTCATCATTTATTGTAGGTAATACAAGCTGTCTGTAATCTAATTCTGCTTCTGCTTTATAGGCTTTTGCAGTATTTTCTACAATTCTCTTTATTTGTCCCTCAAATTTATAATTTACTTCCATTGAAAAGCATCTTGTTGTACCTTCTAAGTATGCCTTTGAAGGTATAACATTAAATCTGGTTCCAGACTTAAATATACCAATAGATAGAACCGCTGGATCCAAAGGACTTATCTCTCTACTTACTACTGTTTGCAAATTCATAAGTATAGCCGCCCCTACCAGACCTGCATCTACACCTTGATTTGGCATCGACCCATGACCTCCTTGACCTTTAACATGTATATAAAAGATTCCTGCAGAGGCCATTCTTGGTCCGGATTCAACTGACACTTTTCCGGATTCTAATTCATTCCACAAATGTATACCGAATATAGCATCAACATCATCTAGTATTCCTTCATCTATTAAGGCTAGTGCTCCTTTTCCATTTTCTTCTCCAGGTTGAAATACTAACTTTACAGTTCCTTCAATTTCCGACTTCATTTCATTTAATATTTTACCAGCTGTAAGTAGTCCTGCTGTATGTCCATCATGACCGCATCCGTGCATGTAACCTTCGTTTTTTGATTTGTATGGAATATCATTTTCTTCTTGGAGTTCCAGTGCATCCATATCAGCCCTTAAAGCAACTGTCTTGCCTTCTTTTTCTCCATTTATTATTCCTACAACACCTGTTCCGGCAGCTTTAAAGTTTTCGATTCCCATTTTATCAAGTTCTTCCATTACCTTCTTTTGAGTTTCGTATTCTTCCATACTGGGCTCTGGATTCATATGGAAATGTCTTCTCATTTCAATTGCATAACTTTCGTATTTTTTTGCTATATTCTTTATATTCATTACTGTGCCTCCCCCAAATCTACTACTGTATGATATATCAATTCTATACCTTTTTGTAAATCTTCATAATCTGTCCATTCCTCAGGGCAGTGACTTCTACCATCTTTGCTTGGTACAAATATAAGTCCAACATCAGTAATGTTTCCCATTACCATGGCATCGTGTCCAGCTCCGCTAATCATAGTTTCATAAGAAAAATTATTTTTATTTGAATTTTTTTCAAACAGACTTAATATTTCTTTTGACATTTCTACAGGTTTAATATCAAGCATTTGAACAGTTTCAAAGGAAAGGCCATCGTTGTCTTTTGTTAATTCTTCTAAGTCATTTACAATTTTAGATTTAACTCTTTTTATACTTTCGTAATCCTTAGATCTTAAATCAACTGTAAATTCAACATTTCCAGCTACAATATTTGTAGCTCCCGGCTTAACCTTTAGACTGCCTACTGTTGCTACAGTACCGTTTTTTTCTTCAATAGCATATATACCTATATTGCCTATTACTTTAGCTGCTGTGTCCATAGCATCTGCTCTCATATCCATAGGTGTAGTACCTGCATGGTCCGGTCTACCTTTTATAAGCACATTTATATGATTAATCCCGACTATATAATCTACAATACCCACATCCTTATTTTTGCTTTCAAGTAAAGGACCTTGTTCAATGTGAATTTCTATAAAAGCTTTAATATCTTCCGGTTTTCTTTTCGCATCTCCTATTTTCTTAGGGTCGAAGCCAAAATCTTCCATAGCCTCAGCCATAGATACACCTTCTGCATCTTTATTCCTTACTAATTCTTCATAAGATACCATACCAGCCATAGCTCGACTTGCGAAGACTCCTGCACCAAATCTACCGCCTTCTTCTTCTATCATTGCAACAAATTCAATAGGATACTTAGTTTTAATCTTGTTTTCTTCAAGGGTCCTTAATATTTCTAAAGCCATAATTACCCCTGCCGGTCCGTCAAAATTACCACCATTTTTTACAGAATCAAAGTGAGATCCTATCATAATTGGTGGTAGTTCATCATCTGTACCTTTTCTTTTTGCAAATAAAGTTGCTGCCTCATCCTCATAAATTTCTACATCTAATTTTCTTAATTCCGCTTTTAAGTATTCTCTTACCTGTCCATCTTCTTTTGTAAAAGAAAATCTTGTTAAACCTTTTCCTGGAGTAGCATTAAATTTACTTAAATTTTCAATATCATTTTTTATTCTTTCTAAATTAGTTTTCATTTAATCGACCTCCTTTGCTATTGCATTATACTCTAGTTCGCATATCTGCGAAAGCATTGCACTAACATTACATAATTCTGTTTCTGCTATACTTATAGCTCTTTCCAGCTTTTCAATCTTTAAGTTTTTTCCGTAGAAAAAGAAGTTAATAATAATTTTTTTATAGGTTCTTGGCTTCTTATCTTCATCAAGCTCCCCTATTACTTCAAGTTCCAGGTTTTCTATGTCAACTCTCATCCTGTCTAAGGTAAGTTTAACATCTACTCCCATGCATCCACTCAAACTTACAAGAACTAAAGGCATGGGGCTGAAACCAGCCCCATCCCCTCCATTTTCTTTGCCTATATCAATTCTAACTTTATGTTCCTGTAAATCATGAGCTTCAAACTGCATATTTTTATCCCATTTACATAAAATTTTATGTTCGCTCATAATTAATCCTTTCTCTTATATTATAAGAAATTTACAAATATACCTGCTATGATTACTGAAGCAATTGTAACGGTAGTAAATCCGCCAACAAGCATTTGCGGTAGCATTTGATCCATCAAAAAATCTTTTTCTTCCTGATTCTTAGCAATAGCTTTAGCTCCTTCTTCTGTAAGTATATAGTTAGGAGGGAATCCATACAGCGCTGTTAATGCAACTGCAAAGGCCATTTCTTTTGTATATCCTAAGAATCTTCCTAAAATCATTGATAAGATAGCCATGCCAGTAACACCAAGGAATATAATCCCTACTAGTGGAAGTGCTAACTCAACAAGCATTGTTGGTGTAGCTCTTGCAAGACCGGCAAATACGAATGCCATAAGAATTGTAATTAGAAAGCCAAAAGAACCTGATAAATTCAAAGGTCTTTGTTCTACAAATCCAAGCTCCTGAGCTATAACTCCAAAAATCAAACACCAAACAAAAGGAGAAATACCTATAAGTGGTTCTAAAGCTCCTCCAACAACAACTGCAGCCCATGCTGTTAATCCAAGTTTTGTTAGTATTACGTAAGTAGTTTGATACTCTTCCGGAAGTTTTGGAAATAATTTTTTCTTTTTACCTTCAAGTTCTGCCTTTTCTTCCTTGTTTTCAAGCTTCATTTCACCTTTTCTAAACTTGTCGATTAATCTATTTCCTTCTTTTTTAAGCATTATAGATGTAAGAGGATATCCAAGGAATCCCTGCATTACATAGGTTATGATCGCTAAAACAGCTAAACTTTCCAAACCCATTTCTGTTGCTGCTTCGCTCATAATAATTGCTGCTACTATACCTCCTGTTAAAGGTGGTGTAGCAGTAACTGCTGCTTCAAATCCAAATACTGTAGCACCTACTGTCATAGTAAGGGATATGATACCTACTATACCGATTAATGCTATTGCAATAGTTCGCCACTGTGCTGCCAACTCTCTAACTGAAAGCAATGTACCCATGTGTGTTATAAGTAAATACATTGAAAGATAAACAACTGGTGTTTGAAACCCTGCCAGTGCAACAATATCTTCTGGAAAAAATGTCCAGAAACCAAATAAAAATAAAAGTGCTGCTACAAAGACAGATGGTATAAATGCCTTAGTCTTTGCAGATACTACGTCTCCGATTGATAAAACAATCAGAACAATTGAAAACGCCATTAATAAACTCATATAAATCCTCCTTAAAATAATTATTATATATAAAATGTTTTTCTATTTTTAGGTCCAATCATTCCTAAAGTCGAAAAACATTTATATTTGAGGTTATGTGAAATTTGCATGTAAATAAAAAACAATGTGTTACAATTATTTAATAAATATATTATTATAATTGTAACATATTGTTGGTGAATATCAAGAAGATTTTATTTATTTATTGATTTATAATTTTAGATTCCATTTTTCTTCAGTTAATTTTTTACCCCATATAT
>JAWSUU010000028.1:0-3985 GCA_033549325.1 Bacillota bacterium
TGTCTTTAATTATAAAAAACGAATAAAAAAAAAATATCTGGGTAAATAATTAGTAAATAAACAAAACAAATATATTAAGTGTTTGTTTTAAAAAATTTTAAGGAGGAATTAAATTGAAGAAAAAAATAATGGTAAGTTTGATTATATCTATATTATTAGTTCCCTTAGTTATGGGTTCTTTTGCAATTGCAGAAGAACATAATGATATAGACGTGGCAAATGAAAGTGCATATTTGATGAGATTAATAAAAGAAGCTGAAGTAACTGGAAATCAAGGATTAAAAGAATGGGCATTAGAGCAGGGTAAGAAATACGGCATTTATCTTGGAATAAATGGTAGAAAAATATCTGTTGAAGCATCAGGTGAAGGAATATGGATAATGCCCGGTAAACGTGATCTTGATCCTCACATATTTGGAACTCCACAAGAACCAAACCACATTAATATTTTGCCAGTAGATCAAAGAATGGTTAGTGAAGATGGAGAAAGTTTTACTACTACAAAAATGCCTGGACCATTTTCAAATAATGTTGTTGAGATAGATAATGGGTACTTTGATTTATATGTAGAAGATAACACGATTTTAGATAACCCAAATTCTAATGATAAAGCTACTCTTGAAGCTGTATTTTATGGACCAAATGGTGAAAATGAATACAAAGTAGTAGTAAATAAAATTTTACCCGTTGGTCCTGAGCATACATTTTTTGGTGGAGTTGGGACAGACGTATATATTCACGGAGATACAAATATTGGTGAACCTTTATTGCCGAAATTATGGAACTATACAGCAGTTTGGGGCATTGGTGATTTATACATAAATGATGAAATGGTTGATAATAGTAGATTAGTACATTTAATGGTAGGTCAAAGAGTGAGAAATGAAAACTATGAACTTGGGTTTGATGTAGCAATGCCAGATGAACTAGAAATACATATTGTTTTACCACCTACAAAAATTGTAGATGGAATGCCAACTGATAGTCCTGTGCCAACTGGTGTTATGCTTCCAAATGATCAACAACAACCATTTATACATGTTAACTATTATGAAAACATAAATATAACAGGAAATAGATTCTTAGAATAATTTTAAGATTTTTTAACTGACTCATAAGTAAAGAACAATAATTAAAACCTTAACCTAGTAGTTATTGTAGTTTTTCTGCAGTAGTTACTAGGTTTAATTATATTTGAGTTCTCTCATTATTGTAATAATATATATTTATATAATTATTAAGTTCAAAATTGATAATATCTTATATAAAGTGGTTTCTTGTTTTAATATGCTAAAAAGGATTACTCCCTTTCTCTCATCTAAGAATCTTACGTAGAGTTTAGGGCTAATATATAATACGACTCAAGCATTTATTAAATATTTCTGGAGACAGCAAGTGTTCGTAATCTTACTTTTTGTTAGTGCAGCTGAGTCTTTTGGGATCTTAGTCTTGTTCGTCGTTATGTTACTAAATTTTATAGACTTACATTCCTTCCCTGTTTAAAAATACCATGATATAAGTTTGCACCATTTTAAGTCGGACAAAGTTTAAACCCCATCCTTAGTAATTTCAGTTTTTAAGCCTCTATAACGTCCTAACTGCCTCATGAATTTTCTAACCACGAAGTTACCATAAACGCTAGTGATGGTAGGATTAACCAAATGAATAAGGATAGTATATTCTTTTTTCTATAGTAAATTAACTTTATCACAGAATAATTGTATTTAAACAGCAACAATAGTATCTATTATTGGGGATTTTATTGTTTTTTTCTTTTCAAGATACATTTTCATAGCATCTATAGCTTTTATATCTAAATTGGTTCTATCTTTACCGTATTTTTCAGGAACACCTTGACTTGTTACAAAGACAGCTTCATAATATTTATCCTTATTAATAGGTTTTCCATTTATAAATAACTCTTGGATTCTTTCACCTTTAGGATTTTCTATTTTGAAATATAGATTAAGGCCTAAACATCTTTTAACATAACCACCCATTTGCTCGTAGGGGTTTTTAGCAAAAGTTCTATCTAAATTTTCTTCCATCATATCCCAAAGTTCCTGGCCTTTTATTTTAGTAGTAGAAACAGGAGGATTAACAGGGATAATATTCCATAAATCGTTCTCAGTTATTGGACCTGCAGGAATTGGTGCACCATATCGCCAACCGTTGGAAAAAGCTACTTCTGCCCCGGTATAATCTATCACACTTTGAAGAAGAAAATTATCCATTGTACTTTCTAAAACCTGGTATCTATCTAAATTTGTCTCAGTATATCCAACTATTTTATCAAGCTTACTTCTGTGAGGTTTCATAATATTTTCTACTTTACTTTTCATATCTAGGTTTTTTTCGAATTTATCATCTAGTACAACCAGTTCATGTTCATATGATTTAATCTTCCCATCTACTACATTAAGTTGAAGTTTACCTAAAAAGGAACCGTGACACCCCGACTGAATTATTATAGTATCATTTACTACAGAAGGTTCATAAACTCTGTTGTGGGTATGGGCGCTTAATATGATGTCAATACCGTCAACCTCTTGAGCTATTTGAAGTTCCTGTGGAAAACCAAGATGAGAATTTAACATTATAAGGTCTGCACCCTTTTCTTTTAATTCCTTGATATATTTAGGTAGCTCTTCATTACCTAAAGTTAAGCAGATATCTTCACTGAAGTGTTTCGGCATTGTCTTATCTACAATAGTTGCAGCGATACCTAATATACCAAATTTGACTCCTTTCACTTCTTTAATAATATATGGAGGAAAGACCAGCTCATTGGTGTCTTTATGATAGCAGTTACAAGCAATCAAAGGATAGTTTAGATTATCTACAATTTTATATAAATGCTCAGGACCGTAGGCGAAATCCCAATGAGCTGTCATAGCATCGATATACAAATCATTCAACAAAGGGGTCAATACTTCGCCTTTAGTTGATACTACTGGATAAGTACCGTGAAATGTATCTCCTCCATCTAAAAAAACAAAATCATTATCCGTTTCTTTTTTGACCTTGTCTATAAAAGATTTAATTCTGGGTAAACCACCTACTCTCAAAAACTTTGAGTGATCTCCATCCCAAAAATGTTCCCAGTGTTCTTCTAGATATCCGTGTAAATCGTTTAGTTGAATTACTGTGATTTTACTATTATTCATTTTAGACCTCCTATTTTCCAAACATTGAAAATATCTGTATTTAATGATATTCCATTACTTATGGTTACTATATCATTTACAGATAAATCATGAATATTCTTATTCCTATTTAAAATTTAAAATACTCCAAATTCTTTTTTTGTTATATTTTTAAATTTAAAGTAGTTTTAACCATTTAAATCTCTTCTATTTATTACTAATTAAATTATATCTTACTTATTAAGGTCCATCAATATTTTATTTCTGAATTTTTGAAGCGAACTTTTAGCAAAATTTCTCCCTTTTAAATTATCAGTTATAACTTCTCTTTCTCGACATTAAAAATATTTTTTAATTCTTGATATCCAATCTAAATTCTAAAATTAGAGAAATGATACGCAAAAATATTATTGATAAATATTATCAATAACTGTATATAATTTTAAAATCAGGGTATTAATAAGATACAAAGATAAAATAAAAATAATTTGATTGCAAATATCTTGTAATTTTATAAGTAATCTTTGCAATCAAAATCTAATATAATTTATAAAATGTTTATCACAATAATTTAAGGAGGTTACTATAATGAAAAATTTAAAAAAATATACAGCAGTTAGTTTAAGTATGATTTTAGTATTGTTGGTTATGAGTAGTGCTGCTTTTGCCGAGGTTGATAAACCTGAGGACAGAGGTTTTCAA
Organism: Bacillota bacterium; assembly: GCA_033549325.1. Taxonomy (GTDB): domain Bacteria; phylum Bacillota; class Clostridia; order Tissierellales; family Dethiosulfatibacteraceae; genus UBA8670. Next base: position 3,849 of record JAWSUU010000028.1, read on the forward strand.
ATGGACACTATTGTCACATTGGATGGCGAAGATTACAGTTTTATAATCCCAGGTCATGAGTGGGTAGTTACAGGTCCAAATAGACTTGTGGGTAAACATTATAACTCTGGACCAATGGAAAAATTTTGGTCATCCGA
>JAWSUU010000028.1:3995-18848 GCA_033549325.1 Bacillota bacterium
AAAAGGCTATGTTCATTACCATGAACTAATGTCTGTGGAACATGATGGAGAACTTCATCCTAACAAAGTAGTTTGGCTTAAGCATACCGCAAGAACATCCTTTACTTTTGATGGTGGACCAATGGCAGGTATGATGGAACCTCATGATGTGACTCCTGGAGTTGACTACGAGTTTATGCCAAACGGTATGATGGAATATACTGGAGAAGCGCATCACGATATGTAAATTGACACAAAAGTTATTTCCATTTTAATGTTGAGCTTAATAAACTCTAAACTCAATTTTTAGAGTGAAGAGTAAAACAGTTAAGCTATTAGGAGCTGTGGAATTTGTGGGTAAGTGTTTTTCACTTATCCATAAATTCACAGCTTTTTGTATTCAATCTAAAAAAATATTCTAATTTGAGTTAATATTTTAATACAGTAAATTAAAGCTATTAGTTGGTTTATTAATTTGACATATAAGACGACTGGTCATATAATATAGATATGAAAAATAAAAATAATAGAAAAAATGAAATAATTGAAAATTCAATAAACTTAATTCACGAAAAAGGATATAACGGTACAAGTGTAAAAGATATTACGGATTCAGCCGGTATTCCTAAAGGATCTTTCTATAATTATTTCAAGAGCAAAGAAGACTATGTAGTTGAAGTTATGAAGTTTTACTTCAAGGAAATTCAAAAGAATTCTTTTAGTATTTTTGAGGAGGAGAATGTAAAACCTACTGAAAGAATAAAATGCTTTTACAAAAAAAGCATAGAAATACAGAAAGATAAAGAATACAAAAAGGGGTGTTTGATAGGTAATTTAACAGAAGAAATGGCTGATGTGAATATAAAAATTGCTAACATAGCAGAAAAATTACATCAAGAAGTTACAGATAAGCTTTATGAATGTCTAAAAAGCGAAGAAATAAAAATACCTGATGAAGAAAAAAAGCAACTAGCTTGTTTTATAGTTAACAGCTGGCAGGGGGCTTTACTTAGAATGAAATCAAGCAAAGATTCCAAACCTCTTGATGTTTTTTATATTCAGTTAAAAAAATTATTAAAAATATAAGAATTAAAGAAAGGTGATAAAATGGAAAGTTTTAAAGAGTTTAAAGATACATTTTCGTATGGAAAGAGAAACAATTTAAATTTCAAATTTTTATCTCATCTAACGGAAGAGGAGGCAGCAGACTTTATTGAAGGCTTGCTGTACAATTTAGGTGAGTACTTTAATGATGGAGATAAAAGTAAAATAATTCAACATGTTGTTGATGGTCAGATAAAAGCATATTCAAAAACAGCAAAATTTACTTACGATGAAGGACCATTTACTAAGTTTGAAAAAGAATTAAGAGATTCAAAGATAGGACTAATAACTTCCAGCGGTCATTTTGTAGAAGGTGATGATCCCAAACCCTTTGGAACTGAAAATATGAATCAAAAAGAGGCAATTGAGAGAATTCAAGAATTTGTTAGGGAAAAACCCTCTCTTTCAGTTATACCTAAGGATACCAAATCAGATGATTTAAAGGTACGTCACGGTGGTTATGATATAAGTGGAGCTGAAACTAATCACAATACGGTTATACCAATTGAAATTTTAAGAGATTTAGAAACAAATAATGTGATAAAGGAATTAGCTAATGAAATATTTTCTTTTGTTGGAGCATGTGCACAAAAGCCACTGATTAAAGAAATAAAAAATTCTTGGATAGAAATATTTAAAAAACAAAATTTAGATGCAATAATTTTAGTTCCTGTTTGACCGATATGTCACATGTCCGTGGGACATTTAGCTAGAGAATTAGAAAAAGAAGGAATACCGACTGTAATTATTGCTGTAGAAGCTTTTAAAGAAAACCTATTATCAATGAACGTACCGAGAGCTTTATTTACATCATTTCCACTAGGTAGACCTTTAGGCTATCCAGGAAATAAAGGTCAGCATCAAAAGATAGTTAAAGAAGCTTTAGATCTACTAGAAGATGCTGATAATACAAATACTTACAAAATAAGCAAGGAAAAATACATGTAATTTAATATATGTAGCTGGAGTTTATCTAATCAAATTTTTTTGAAATTAATTTTGTACTTAAGAATTTATAAAAAGGAAGGTATTAAAAATGACTAAAGAATTGAAAAAATTAGTAGTTTTATGGACAAGTGGAGATATTGAAGTAGCAAAAAACATGGTATTTATGTATACATTGAATGCGAAACTTCGTGGGTGGTGGGATGATATAACTTTTATCATCTGGGGACCATCTTCTAAGTTATTAAGTGAGAATAAAGAACTACAAACTCAAATAAAGAAATTCATAGATGAGGGGATTCAAGTAGAAGCTTGTAAAGCTTGTGCAGATAATTATGAGGTAGCAGACCAACTGTCAACCTTAGGGATTGATGTTAAATATATGGGAGAACCACTAACTGATTATATTAAGTCAGGTCAGAAGGTTATCACATTTTAATTATCATTAACTAATAGAAAAAATACTAAATAAAACACGACAACTTACTTGACATCTACCGGAAATAAATTTGATAAGTTGTTTAAGTGGAGGAAAGATAATGATTTTAGGTATAAGTGGTAGTGGTCGAAAAAACAGGATAATCCATCAAACCGTTAAAGCTATTGTCGAGGAAACGGGTTATGAATATGAACTATTATCTTTGGCAGGGAAAAGAATTAATGGATGTGTTGGCTGCACTTTATGTGCAGCTGATAATATTTGTAAGCTTGAAGATGATTGGAATGAAATTGGTAAAAAAATGTCTGAGGCAGATGTGATAGTATTTGGTGCACCAAATTATTATGGAACTATTAATGCCTTAGGTCATGCATGTTTGGAGCGAACCTTCAGCTTTAGACATCAAGGAGTATTTACATTACAAAATAAAATTGGTATTTCTGTAAGTACTTCCCGTTCAATGACAGCCCACGATCCTGTAAAAGAGCTTATACAACGATTCATGAAATCTAATAAAATGAATATATTAGGTCATGTTACTTCAGAAGGTTATGATCAATGTTATACCTGTGGATTTGGTCGTGACTGCGAAGTTGGTAATGTTGTAAAAGATCACGGTATTTTAGAAAAAATTGAAGATAGACATTATCCAAAGGATTTTGATGAGCAAGATAAAACATTAAAGCTAGTACATAAAGCTTCTAAGCTAATAAAGGATGCTTTAAAATTTTAACATAGCAAATTTGGAAAAAATACCCTGGATTATGTCTCACCTCAAACTAAAAGGATGTTAGGCTATGAACCAGAGGAATGGACAGGGTTTAACTTTTGGGTAGAAAAAATTCATCTGGAAGATAGAAACTGGGCTAGAAATTATTGTTTAACAGCTACAAGAGAAGGAAAAGAACATATATTTGAATATAGATTCAGGAAGAAAGCTGGAGGATATATTTGGATAAGAGATGAAGTTGTTGTAATTATGTAAAAAGGAAAACCTATTAAATTAAGAGGTTTTATGACTGATATAACTGAATTAAAAGATAGTTAAAGAAGCTTTAGATCTACTAGAAGATGCTGATAATACAAATACTTACAAAATAAGCAAGGAAAAATACATGTAATTAAAGGTTATATAATTAATATATTGTGATATTAAAAAGCAATAGCATCTATTAAAGGATATGCTATTGCTTTTTTTAAAGGTATTTCAAGTCCTACTTTTATACATGTTCTATATCTGTATTTGAAGATATTTCATTACTTATGGTTACTATATCATTTACATCTAAATCATGAATATTCTTCTTTCCGTTGGACCTTGCAAATACTTCTAATTCTTTTTTAGTAACATTATAAAAATTTTCAAAACCTATTAAAGCTTTTTCTTCGTCGAAAACTTTTCTAAGACTTTTATCTTGTGTGTTTATACCAACGGGACATAAGCCTGTATGACAAACTTTAGCTTGAATACATCCTATAGATATTAAGGAAGCTGTAGCTAGAGCAATGGCATCAGCTCCTAAAGCTAGACCCTTTGCTATATCTGAGGAATCTCTGAATCCTCCAGTTATACATAATGTTACATCGCTATTTTTACTGTCTAAATACTTTCTAGCTTTTCTAATAGTGAAAACTGGAGGAGTTCCTACATTATCTTTTAAAAATGTTGGTGCAGAACCTGTTGCACCACCTCGACAGTCTATAGTGATAAAATCAGGATTACAGAAGAGTGCTTTTTCTAAATCTTTTTCTATATGAGCTGCTGTGATTTTTATTCCAACTGGAACACCGTCGGTAATCTCTCTAATATGTGAAACTTTTTCTTTAAGATCATTAATATTATCCACACCATGAAATCTACCTGGAGAAATAAAATCTTCTCCTTCTTTTGTGTTTCTCATTTTTGCTATTTCAGGAGTGATTTTTTTAGCAGGTAAATGTCCACCTAGACCAGGTTTAACAGCTTGACCTATTTTTAATTCAACAGCATCTGCCTTTTTAATAATTTCATCGTCATGGGAGAAAGCTGCAGTACCTAATTCATATATATATTTTTGAGCGGCTTCTCTTGATTCAGGAAGCATACCACCTTCTCCTGAACACATGGCTGTATCAACTAAAGTAGAACCTTTAGCTAATGCAATTTTTGCTTCTTTTGATAAAGCCCCGTAAGACATATGTGAAACATAAAAAGGAATAGAAATCTCTAAAGGTTTTTTTGCATTTTTTCCTATTACAGTTTTCATGTTAACTTCCACATCATCGTTATAAGGCATTGAATCCAGCTGTACTCCTTTAAATAAAATTGTTTTAAAATCAGGAAAAGATTCTTCGGTTCTCATAGACGAATTTTCACTTCTTCCAGATTTTGCTATATTTTGTATATTGGATACCTTATTATCATAAGATTCTTCAGAAGAGCAATTGCAGATATGCTCTTCTTTTACTAGACCATCATCTTTAAATTTCCTATACCAATGTTGTCCGTTGCAATAGGGTTTATTTTTAGAAGAACCACATCTGCAAAGGGCATAATGATTTTGAGTTTGAGGTTTATCATCATGCATAAATTCAATATTACCTCTTACATAATAAGGACCATTTTCAGTTACTAAAATTTCTTCCTTTTCATAATAATTATCGTATTTTTTATTATTTACAGTATAGCTTAATGCACCTGAAGGACATTTTTCTATAGTTTCAATTATTTTTTCTTTTGATGCAGCATTTGGATATATCCAAGGTTCTTCACCCATCCTAAAAACTTCGGGAAGTCCATCGGTACAATAACCTGCATGAGAGCAAATACCCCTATCGTCATGTATAATGATTTCCCTTCCTACAAAGGATTTAAAATTTCTTTTAACTCTATCATCGCTTTTGCTGTCATCAAAATCTATTTTACCATGAGTACCATCACAAATAGGTTTAGTTTTTGATTTACCGCATCTACATAGAGCATTTGATTTATTTTTCAAATTTTGTTTACTTCCAGTTGATTCAGTTATTTCTTCTAAATTATTTACAATTAAAGGTCCGTTTTTTGAAACTTCGATAGTTATTTTTTTCTCCATATTATTCCTCCAAGATTATTTAATAAATCATCAATAGCAATTTTTCCAACTAATATTCTGCTATATTTTTTGTCATTATTTTTTCATAAAAACATCATCATAAGATGGTTCAATCAATTCATTTCTATTATTCTAATTCTTCTAAGAATTTTTCGATTTGATCGATGCCTTCAAGCATATGTCCAGCATGCTTATTTATAAATCTTTCTATTTCATGGTCCTTAGAAGGGTGATTATGGATAAAATCTTCATAAGCTTCTTTTCCATCGTAATCAACAAAAGCAATTCTTGCAACAAAATTATCTGAATCAACTAATATAGAATCTCCCGTTACAGTGGCTACATGATAAGGGTGAGCAAGCAGTGCTTTAGATAATTGATTTGAATTCTTAATGCCGTTATTAATTAATTTCTCTGAATATTCGTTGAAATCTAATATAAAATAGAATCCGCCTTCTGGTACAGAAGCACTTAAACCATCTATATCGTTACATTTATCTCTGATTGCTAATCCAATTAATTTATGAATTTTTCTTGTAATATTAAAATATTCTTCTATTTCTGAGTTTCCTTCATAAGCTGTAACAGCAGCAAGCTGAACTGGTGTAGAAACGTTACTGTATAAAGATGCTGCAAGCTTTACGAAAGCATCCCTTAATTCAGTATCTTCTTGTTTAGGAAGAATACATGTGCCTAATCTATATCCACCTGCAGATCTATCCTTTGATAAGCCGTTTGTAACAAAAGTTCCTTCAGGATAAAGTTTACTAACACTTGTAAATCTGTTAAAATCATAAGTAGTTAGGGCGTATATTTCATCTGATAGTATAAGAGTATTGTTTTTTCTACAGATATCAACTATATTTTTAAGTTCTTGATCACTATATACAGCTCCAGTCGGATTATTTGGATTGTTTATTAAAAGCATATGTCTGTCGTCATGTTTTGTTAAGAAAGTTGATAATTCATCCGGGTCAATTTTATAATTGTTATCAGAAGAAAGAGGAAATCTAACATGATCTTTTTTTAAAAAATCAAGTAAAGGACTATACCCAATCCAAGATGGTGTAGGAATTATTAGTTTTGCATTCACTATACTAAAAATCATAAATAGTAAAGTTTTTGTCCCAGGACCAACAATAATTCTGCTGGTATCAATATCAAGATCAAAATATTTTTTGTTAAAGACTGCTATTTTTTCTCTGAGTTCCATAATACCATCTGATTCAGAATAATATCCAGCACCAGTATTATTAGCTAAAGATTTTTGTATAATTTCTGGTACAAAAAAAGGTGATTGTCCAAGAGCTAATTGATAATAATCGAAATCGCAACCTAATTTCGTACAAATCTTATGTTGTTCTGAAACCATTATTCCTGTTTTTAAATTCTCAGGCATGTTAAATCTTTCAATGTTTTCGTTTAATAATATTTTTAAATTCATAAATACCTCCTAATTTTTTTATAAACATTAAAATAGAAAATTTCTCCTTGGAGCTTTATAATTAAAACTGTATACAATTATTATATTATTACCCATAGAATATACATATATGCATATAAAAAATGTAATTTCTGTATAGATGAAAATACTTATTAAATTAAATAGATTTTATTTATAATGTTTTACTTTTTGGGTATAAACATAATAATCACATTTACAAGAATTAAAATAAGATTAAAAAGGAGAAAAAATGAGTAAAATTAAAAAGTATGATTCAATAGTTATAGGAAGTGGACAGGCTGGAAATCCTCTTGTCTTTGATTTAGCAGGGCGAGGGCAGAAAGTTGCTCTCATAGAAAAGAATGAACTTGGAGGTTCATGTATAAATTTTGGTTGTACTCCTACTAAAACTCTTATAGCTAGTTCAAATTTGAACTATAGAGTCCTAAATAGTAGTAATTTAGGAGTAATTGTTGAAAATGTAGAATTAGACTTTCGAAAAGTAATAAGTAGAAAAAATGATATCGTAAAGTCATTTAGATCATCCATAGAAAAAGGTGTTAAAAATAATAAAAAAATCTACTTATACAGAGGTGTAGGAAGTTTTATCGATAAAAATACAATAAAAATAGATTTGAATGATGGTGGAGAGGAAAAAATTCAAGCAGACAAAATATTTATAAATTCAGGATCAAAGCCAAAAATCATACCAATAGATGGTCTTGAAAATGTGGACTATTATGACTCTACATCTATCATGGAGTTAACTGAGCTACCTGAACATTTAGTTATCATCGGTACAGGATATATCGCTTTGGAATTTAGTCAAATGTTTAAGAGATTTGGGAGTAAAGTTACTGTAATCGGTAGAAGTGGAAGGATAATAAAAATAGAAGATGAAGATATTTCCAATAGAATGCAAGAAATATTAGAAGAAGATGGTATAGAATTCCTGTTAAATACTGATACAAAAAAAATTGAAAAAAATGGAAATAAAACAAATATTTATGTAGAAAGAAGTAAACGAAAAGAAAAGATTGAATGCTCTCATTTGATGATTGCTACAGGGAGGGTTTCTGTCGTTGATAATTTAAAGTTGGAAAATACAAATGTGAAATTAGATGAAAAAGGAAATATAAAAGTTAGTGATAAACTTAAGACTGATGAAGATAACATCTATGCCTTGGGAGATGTTAAAGGTGGTCCAAAATTTACCCATATAGCTTATGATGACTATAGAATTATAATAGATCACATTTTTGGAGAAGATAAAAGAAATATTAAAGATAGATATGTACCCTTTACTCTTTTCACGCAGCCTCAACTTGGTAGAGTAGGTCTTACGGAAAAAGAATCTAAAGAAAAGGGATATGAAGTAAAAGTAGTAAAACTTGAGATGAAAAACGTAGGAAAGGCTATAGAAGAAGGAATGACAAAAGGTTTTATGAAAGCAGTAATTAACAAGGAAGACCACAAAATTCTTGGTGTAGCTGTACTTGGTCTTCAAGGTGGAGAAATAATGGCTATAGTACAGATAGCTATGATGGCTGGTATGAAGTATGAAGTATTGAGGGATGCCATATTTACTCATCCAAGCTTATCTGAATCATTAAATAATTTGTTTAGCACTTAAAGATAATAAACATGTTCAATTTTAAATTAATATTGTAAAAAATAAAAATAAATGGAGGTCGCTATGAAAATAAAAAAAATTATTACATATGGATTGCTGTTAATTCTTGCAACTTTAGTTTTACTCGGTTGTAGTCCCACAAATGAAGAGGCCGAAACTGTAAATCCTGATGATCCAATAATTTTAGGTTCATTTGTAGATACAGAAGGAGGGTTGTTAGGAAATATGCTGCTTTTAGCCCTTGAAGACAGAGGATATAATATAACAGATAAAGTTCAATTTGGTACTCCTGATGTTCATAGAAATGCACTTTTACAAGGAGAACTAGATATAGGTATTGATTACACAGGCAATGGACAATATTACTCAGAAGGATTCGATGAAGAAGTATGGAGAGATGCAAAAGAAGGATACCAAGCTATAAAATCTTACGATGAGGAAAACAATGGTTTAATTTGGCTGAAACCTGCAGAAGCAAACAATACTGAAATGCTTGCAGTAAAAAGAGAATTTGCTCAAACACATAATTTGCAAACATTAGAAGATTTTGCAGATTATGTAAACAGTGGAGGAGAAGTAAAGTTTATAACAAGTCAATTATTTGCAGAAAAGCAGATGGGTCTATTAGGTATGGAGGAAGGTTACGGTTTTAAGCTTACTCCAGAACAACTGATAATGCTTCCTCACGGAAACACCGCAGAGACAATTAGTGCTTTAGATAATGAAACTGATGGAGTAAATGTTGCTCTTGTATATGGCACTGACGGTTCACTGCCGGAGTTAAATTTAGTTGTATTAGAAGATCCTTTATCTATTCCACCTGTATTTGAACCAGCAGCAGTAGTAAGGGAAGAAATCATTGAAAAGTATCCAGAAGTAAAAGATATTATAGAAGAAGTATTTGGTACATTAGATCTTGAAAATTTACAGATGATGAATAAAAGAGTAATTATAGATGGACTCTCACCAAAAGATGTTGCACAAAAACACTTGATAGATGAAGGTATAATAGAATAATCTGTCTAATAAGGTGGTTATATGAAAAGAATTAAAGATAAAACCCTACTCCTACTTTCATTAGTAGGAGCAGTGGTTTTTCTTCTTTTAAAATTTGTTAAAGTAAAACCAAATAGGATTTCACAGGGAACAGGGTACTCAAGTTTTGAATTTCTTGGGAACTTAGCTATTTTAATCCTATTTTTTTGGTTGTTGTTGGTAGCATTATCTTTCTGTGATAATAAACGGAAAAATTTTTTTGTTTTTATAGTTAACTTATTGTTATTATTGTCATTGTTTTGGGTACTCCAAATAAGCATGGCTAAATACATTGAACCTAATTCTTCTGCAAGGATAAGTCTTTCTTCCGGGTTCTATGTTCAAATATTTAGTATCTACATGATATTTACTACATATACTTCTAAAATTAAAAAATACAAATTAATAAAAATATTATTTTTTTTATTAATTTTTTTGGCTATGAGTTTCTTTATTTCAAGTGGAAAATTTAATGATTTATCTTTGATAAAAGAATATACTATTAAAAAAAGTCAGTTTTATAATAATCTTAGAATACATGCTTTGCTTACTTTTTTTTCTGTTGCTACAGGAATTTTTATAGCTGTTCCTTTGGGATTTTTGGCGTATTCAAAAAAAAGATTTGAAAACAAAGTCATGATTCCTCTTAGTATAATAGAAACAATACCAAGTCTTTCTTTATTCGGAATTTTGTTGGTACCTTTGGCAAATCTTGGTAGAATGTCTTTTTTTGACGCTATAGGAGTAAGCGGAATTGGATGGGCTCCTGCATATGTTGCATTAACTTTGTATACTCTTTTACCAATAGGAAGGAACACACTTACTGGATTTTATTCAGTTGAAAAAAATATAAAAGAAGCTGCAAAAGGAATGGGAATGAGCAGGCTTCAAATATTAAAAAAAATTGAACTACCGCTGGCGTTTCCTGTAATATTTACGGGAATTAGAATAGCCTTTATACAAACGATTGGTGGTGCTGTTTTAGCAGGTCTTGTAGGAGGTGGCGGTATGGGTACCTTTGTTTTTTTAGGACTTGGAGAAGCCTCTCCAGATTTAATTCTTTTAGGAGTGCTGCCGATAGTATTTTTCACAGTGCTTCTAGACTATATTTTGAAAGTAATCGAAAAGACAGTAAAAGGAGTTATATATGATTAAACTAGATAATGTAACTAAAAAATACGGAATATTCACTGCAGTGAATAACCTTTCCTTAACAGTAAAAAAAGCTGAGTTCCTAGTAATACTTGGACCTTCTGGTTGTGGAAAATCAACTTTGCTTAAACTAATTAATAAAATGATTGATAAAGATGATGGTTGTATAGAAGTAGAAAGAGAAAACATAGAAAAATTAAAAGGTGAGGAACTAAGAAAGTCAATTGGATATGTAATTCAAAGTATAGGACTATTTCCTCACATGAATGTAAAAAACAATATAGCTACAGTTCCAAAGCTTTTAGAATGGAGCAGTAATAAAATTGATAAAAAAGTAGATGAGATGCTTGTTTTAGTTGGACTAAATCCTGAAAAATACAAAGATAAAAAGCCTTCTGAACTATCTGGAGGAGAAGCACAGAGAATTGGTGTTGCAAGAGCACTTGCATCTGATCCAGACATTTTATTAATGGATGAACCTTTTGGAGCGGTGGATCCAATAAATAGATTAAGACTCCAAAAAGAATTTAGAAAAATACAAAGAAAGCTTAGGAAAACAGTAGTTTTTGTAACTCATGATACGGATGAAGCTTTATTATTAGCTGATAGAATTTGTGTTATGAATTCAGGTAAAATAGTACAGGTTGATACTCCTGAAAATATAGTACTTAATCCTAAAAATGATTTTGTTAAAGATTTTTTTAAAGGAGAAGGTATTTTGACAATACTATCTAGAAAGCCAGCTCTAGACTATGTAGAATCAATGAAATTAGAAGAAGAACCATTAGACAAAGATGCTACATTAAGAGATGTTTTAACAATTATGTTGACTACCGGAAAAAATAGAATAGCTCTTAAAAATGGAAGCATATCCTGGGAGCGTTTATTGAAAATAGCTGGAAGTGATTTAAATGAAATCTAGTAGAAAAGGATTAGTAGTTGCAGTTGTTTTAGCTGCTTTACTTGCAATCATAATTATATATTCAAGAGAATTTGAAGTTATATTATATAAGTTTTTTAGTGCTAAAAGCAACCAGGGATCCAGAACTTTATTAGTAGTTTATTTTATTGAACATATTTGGATGGTACTATTATCAAGTGTTATAGCAGTTACACTTGGAGCTGTCTTGGGTATATTTGTAACGACGAGTTATGGACTTGAATTTAAGGAACTACTTTTAAAAACAGTAAATTTAGGTCAATCTTTTCCATCTCCTGCATTGCTGGCTCTTACAGTACCTATACTTGGATACGGTACGAAAGGAGCTCTTATAGCACTTGTTATTTATGCTTTAATGCCAATAATATATAATGTGGTAGTAGGCATAGAAGAGGTTCCAAAAGATATAATAGATGCTGCAAAAGGAATGGGTATGAAAGAATCAGAAATATATATCAAAATAAAAATACCTTTAGCATCTAATGTGATTTTGGGAGGAATCAGAACAGCTGTAGTAATAAATATAAGTGCTGCAACTCTAGCAGCAGCTGTTGGTGCTGGAGGACTGGGAGTTTTAGTTGTAAACGGTGTAAGAACCTTTGATATGGTTTTAATATTAGAAGGAGCAATCCCGGTGACTTTACTTGCAATAATAGTTGAGCTCTTATTGAAGGAACTCCAGCAAAAATTAACTTGGGATTTATAATGATTTTTTTGATTAACTAAAGCAAACTAATAGTAAATATTTTGTTTGCTTTTTTTAATTTTTAAATATGTAGAGTAAAAAGATTCATCAATTAAGCTTTGGACAAGATAATCATATTTTAGTAAAATGTATTAAAATAAAGATTAAAAGAGGTTGGATATGAAAAGAGTAGACGAAAGAGATATTATGTTTTCAAGAATGGAAAGAAAAAAAGGAACTCCCGAATATGAAGATTACTACAAGAGAAGAAAAGATCTAAAAGATATTGATGACGAGCTGCGAGCTATGCCTGAAATGGATTCTGAAGATACAGCTATGTTTAATAAATTAAATACTCCTTTAGTTTCTGCAACATTTAACTTTTTATCAGATATAAAGGAATTGGTAGAAGGACCTGAAAAGAATCCTGATAAAATAGAAGCATCACCTGAGATTTTCACTAAAAAAGTTAAGGGAATAGCTTCCTACTACGGGTCGGTACTTGAAGGAATAACCAAATGCGATGAAAGCTACTACTACAGTCACAGGGGTAGAGATGACAGTAGCTATGGCAAAAAAGTAAATCCAAAACATGAAAATACAATTGTATTTGCAGTTGAAATGGATAAAAACAATATATATGCAGCACCCCAATTGATAGAATCTATAGAAGTTACAAAAGCATATCTGGATGCTGCTGTAATAGGAATGATGTTGACCTATTATATAAAAAAGCTAGGATACAGTGCTCGTAATCATATGGATGGCAATTATGAAATGATGCTACCTTTAGCTGCAAAAAAAGCAGGTTTAGGAGACATAGGAAGGCATGGGATGCTGATAACAGAAAAATACGGATCAAGAGTTAGATTAGGGGCAGTTACTACTGATATGCCTTTAGTTATTGACAAAGAATCAGATTTTAATGTTAATGATTTTTGTGAAATCTGTAAAAAGTGTATAAGTACATGTCCGGCAAAAGCCATTCATGAAGAGAAAGAATTGGATATAAACGGAATAAAAAGATGGCAAATAAATAGAGAAGAGTGCTATAAAAAATGGAGAATATTAGGTACCGACTGCGGTATATGTATTGCAACCTGCCCTTTTAGTTCGGATATTAGAGAAGAGCTTATAGAAGAATATAAAAAAGATTCTCAAATTGCTGAAAAAATAATACAAGAACATGAAAAGAAATATAAGATAAGACCTTTTAGTAAAGAAAAGCCGGAGTGGATGAATGACTAATATGAATAAGTCTATATTAAATAATTTATTAAAAAAATATAAACCTTTTGAAACATAAAGGATATATTTCATGAAATATGGTAGTATATATAGTGAAATAAAATTATTTATTAGGAGGACTTATGAAAAAATTACTACCAATTATATTTATCATGATTTTAGCACTATCAGGATGTCAAAGTGGAGATGTGGAAGAATCTTTAACTCCTGAAGAAATAACAACCTTTGATGAAGTAATAGAAGATGGAAAAGTAGAAATAGATGGAATATCATACACTATAGAGTCGGTATCAAAATCCACATACAAATATGATGATGAAGGAAATATAATAGAAAGAACAAATGAAAATAATGATAATAAAATTCGAACTGAATTTACTTATAATGAAAATAATGATGTAGTTGAAGAAAAAAGCTATTCAGATGGTAATTTAATAGCTAGCAGAATCTATTCCTATGAGGATGAGGTACTTAGAGAATTAAAAGTAGTTTATGAGGGTGGAATGGAAATAAGGACTGAGTATACTTACGAAGATGATAAGAAAATTGCGATTTCATACAATTCAGATGGAAGTGAATCTGTTACTGCGACTATTTATAAAGATGAAAATGGAAATAATTTAAAAATGGTTCAGTCATTGCCAGGACAGGAAGATCAAGCAACAACTAATTATCAGTATGAAGATGACTTGTTGGTTAAGGCAGCAACGGAAAGAACTGATACTGATACGGTAGTTCATTATGAATATAATAATGTAGGAGATAGAATAATGGCATATAGTATAAATATATTAGATGACCTTTATTTTCTAAATGCATCTTTTTTTGAATATGAATACAACGATAAGCTTCAACCTATTTCAATGACTGCATATAGTTTTTCTTCTCATATAGAAGAAGAGGATATTAGGGAGTTTGAATGATTAAATAATTTATTGGAAAAGGTTTATTAAATATAAAGTGAATTTATAAAGAGGATCTTAAATTGAAATATAATTTAAAGGTTCTCTTTTTTATTTAAGCAATTTAAAGAGGAATGAAAAGAAGTTATCCAATAACTAAGAATAGTAGAATAATTTATTACAATACGGGTATATGTTTAAGTATAAGATAATTGTAATAAAAAAGAATTAGGAGTGAAATTAATGGAAAAATATACTAACTTAAATCTAAAC
>JAWSUU010000029.1:0-18231 GCA_033549325.1 Bacillota bacterium
AAAAGAAGAAGCTCTATTAGAAAATCTTAAAGAGATTAAGGGAGATGAAAATCTAAACCTTAAAGACTTAAAGGAATTAAAAAAATCCGAAAATGATAAGGGCAAGGAAGTTAAATTGGAAGATGTCAAGTCAGCAAAGGAACCATCACAAGAAAAGAAAGTTCAAACTTTCTATGGTGAATCTTCCCAAGATAATGAATTTAAAGAAGAACTCAACAAAAAACTGGATACCCTTAAAGAAAACATTACTTCAATAGATGATAAAAAAGAAGAAAAAGAAACTACCTTCAGTGAAAATTTAAAGAACAACGTAGAAGAAGCTAAAGAAAACTTCAATAAAGAAAATATAATGACAGAAGCAGCAGGCAAAAATATAGAGAAACCTGTAGCGGGAAAAGAAAATATAATCGATCAGTTGGCTAAAAATATAACTACCGGAAAAACAGAATCTGGAAACTTTATAAAGATTCAACTTAAACCGGAAGTACTGGGAGAAATGACAGTCAAACTTACAGAAGGTAAAGAAGGAATGATAGCAACAATATCTGCTGAAAAAGAAGTGGTAAAAAACATACTTAGAAACAGCGGAGAACAAATAACCACAATGCTATTGGAAAAAAACATCAAGGTAAGCAGCGTAGTAATAGAAACCAACGAAAGTGAAAAACAGGACTTCAATCTATTTTCCGACAATTCACAGGAAGACTTCACAGGAAAAGAAAATAGTGAAGAAAACTTTTCAAACAGCAGTTTTTCAAAATACGGAGGAAAGATACAAGGAGATAGCTCACATAAACACACAGATGAAATTTACTCAGGAAATGGAATAAACTTTTATATATAAGAGGTGAAATAAATGGATGTATCAGGAGTATCAGCAGCAAATCAAGCAGCATACAGTAGCGAAAGTGGAAAAACAGATAATGCAGTAAATAAAGAATTTTTTTTAGAAATGCTTGTTACACAGATGAAATACCAGGATCCTTTATCTCCAATGGACAACAACGATTTTATAGCTCAAACAGCACAATTTACCTTAGTAGAAGAAATACAGACAATGAAAAACGAATTTGCGCAAAACAAGGCAATAGATCTAATAGGTAAATACGTAGAAGGTAGAGTTAAAAATCCTCTAAACGGCCAAATGGAAATAACCGGCGGAATAGTAGACAGTGTAAGCATATCTGATGGTAAAGCAACATTAAATGTAGGAGATTTAAAACTTAAACCAGAAAATATAGTTGGAGTAACAAATGGACAATAATATTATTAGCAGTAAAAAAATAGAAGCTTTTTTAAACGCTACAAGAAACCAGCAGAAGCCTAAAACTGAAGGTAATGAATTCGATAAAATGCTTAAAAGCAAGCTAAAAGTAAAGGGAGATGAAAAAGAAATCACCTTTTCAAAGCACTCCATGGAAAGACTTCAAAAAAGAAACATCAATCTAAATGAAGAAGATATAAAAAAGTTGGGAAATGCCTTTGAAAAAGCAGAAGAAAAAAACATTAAAACCCCTTTAATAGTAAGTGATAATCTCATATGTGTAGCAGATACTAAAACCAGGACAATCATTACAGTAATGGACACAATGAAGGATAAAGTTTTTACAAATGTAGATGGAGTAGTAAATATATAGCTGGACCTTAACAGGAAGCTATAGCACCCCGACCGACAGACGGGTGCACAAATATAGAAATATCGGAGGATAAAAAATGTTAAGATCAATGTATTCTGGTGTATCAGGACTGAAAACCCACCAGACAAAACTAGATGTAATAGGTAATAATATAGCAAACGTAAATACAGTAGCATATAAAAGCTCAAGTGTGACCTTTCAAGAAGTACTTAGCCAAACGGTGGCATCAGCACAGCCTCCAACCAACTCAGGCACAGGTGGTACAAACCCATCTCAGGTTGGGCTGGGAACAGCTATCGGAGCTATAAGCACAAATCATGCAAATGGAAATATACAAACAACAGATAGTATTACAGACTTAGCTCTAGACGGGGGAGGATTTTTCGTAGTAAACGATGGACTTTCAAACTCCTACACAAGAGCAGGAAATTTTTCAATAGATAGTGCAGGAAATCTTGTTACAGTAAACGGTGAAAAGGTAATGGGTTGGAATAAAGGGACGAATGATGAGATAGATACAAGTATGCCTTTAGAATCCATAAGCTTATCTTCTCTTACTATGAAAGCAAACTCTACAAGCGAATTAAATTTTGAAGGAAATCTAGACAGTAAAATGGAAAATGGAGATTCTTTTGAATACAATATGACACTATTTGATTCCTTAGGAGAAGCACACTCGATAACACTTAAATTTGAACGAGCAGGCACTGCAGGAGTAGCCCCTAAGTCACTAACATTTAATTATTA
The DNA here is from genome assembly GCA_033549325.1 of Bacillota bacterium. GTDB lineage: Bacteria > Bacillota > Clostridia > Tissierellales > Dethiosulfatibacteraceae > UBA8670. The sequence continues at coordinate 2,385 of JAWSUU010000029.1, forward strand.
CGCTGAAGATTCTGAAGGTAACTCAATTGGATCAGGAAATATTGAATTTGACAATGAGGGGAAACTAACGAATGGAGCTACTGGTGGAAGTATTACACTACCATTGACTGGTGTAAATGGAGCAAATGATATTACCTCAGAACTTAATTTTGATGAAAACAAATTCACCTTGTACTCCAACACAACAGTAGTTAACTCCACCCAGGACGGTTATGAAGCAGGAAGTCTTATAGGACTTGGAGTTGACCAGGAAGGTAAGGTAATAGGAAACTTTTCAAATGGTAGAGACAACCATGTATCCACTATAGCAGTAGCATCCTTTATCAATCCGCAGGGATTGGAGAAAGTTGGAGGAAATTTATTTGCAACCTCTTGGAACTCAGGAGAACCACAGATAGGTATGGCAGGTACAGGAGAAAGAGGGTCCATAGCATCAAGTTCCCTTGAAATGGCCAATGTAGACCTATCAAGAGAATTCACAGAAATGATAGTAGCTCAAAGAGGATTCCAAGCAAACTCAAAAATAATAACAACATCAGACGAAGTACTTCAGGAGCTTGTAAACCTTAAGAGATAATTAGGAGAAATATATGGTTAAATTAACAAAGCAAAACGGCGAAGAATTCTACCTTAATATTGACTTAATAGAAATCATAAAAGAAGTACCTCATACTGTTATAATTACCGTTAATGAGGATAAATACTTAGTGCAGGAGTCTGCAGAAGAAATAATTCAAAGAATAGTAAAATTCAGAAGAAAAACATACTACGATAAAGATTTAGTTGTAAAAGGGGACTCTTAAAATGGATATATCGAGCTTAACAGGTTTAATAGGAGTATTCTTAATAATAATAGTGGCAATAATCACAAAAGGATCAGCTGAAGCCTTTATAGATCTTGCTTCAATTCTTATAGTATTAGGAGGCACCACAGCAGCTGTGCTGACCTCCTATCCTATGGATAAACTTAAAAACACTATAAACATAATAAAAAAAGCTTTTAGAGATGACTCCTATGAAGTTAAAAAAACTATAAGTCAGCTAAGTCAACTATCATATATAGCTAAAAGAGATGGACTACTAGCTATGGAAAAAATGGTAGACGAAATAGAAGATGAGTTCATGAAAAAAGGAATACTTCTAATAGTAGATGGTTCCGAGCCTAAAATGATAGAAAGAATACTCAACTTAGAACTTGAGAACATGGTAGATAGACATAGAGAAGGGGAGGGAGTTTTAAAATCCTTTGGTAAATTCTCCCCCGCCTTTGGTATGATAGGTACTCTTATAGGTCTTATACTAATGCTTAAAAACCTGGAAGATGTTGCTACATTAGGACCTAGTATGGGTGTAGCCCTAGTTACAACCTTTTACGGTACACTTTTGGCCAACGGAGTATTTTTACCTCTTGCAGGAAAACTTAGATTTAAAAGCGACCAGGAAGTAAGATACAGGACTATGGTCATAGAAGGAATTCTATCTGTTCAGGCAGGAGAAACTCCTTTAATGATAGAAGAAAAACTCAAAACCTTCATTGAACAGGGTAGAAGAAATGAAGAGTTGGAAGAACCGGAAGAAACCGAAGAAGAGGATGATATAGATGGGGTTCAACAGCAGGAAGCATAACGATGTTGAAGAAGATAGTTCAGAAGATTGGTTAACCACCTACAGTGATCTAGTGACTTTGCTACTGGCATTCTTTGTACTCTTATTTTCTTTTTCAGAAATAGATGCAAAAAAATGGGAAGAATTGGTAAAATCTTTTACCGGAGATTTCATTATCACAGAAAGTTCTACTACAGACTCCTTCATGGATAACAATACAAGTATACTTGAACAAAACAATATAGATATTAGAGAACAACTTATGGAAATAAGACAGCAACAGAGAGAAATGGAAGCAGAAGAGGAGGAACTTGAGGAAGAGTTGGAAGAAGAAGTTCAAGAAGACTTGGAGGAAGAAATACCTGAAGAAGACTTGGAGGAAGAAATTCCAGAAGAGGAACTTGAAGAAGAAATAGAAGAAAATGAAGTTGAAGTAGAAGCAGTAGGAAACCAAGCGGACCAGGAAGTTATAGACGAAGAGTTTGAAGAACTTTACAGTGAACTTATTCAGTACAACGATTTAGAAGGCTTAGAACTTGAAATAGCAAGGACGGACTCGGAAATTAGAATAAGACTTTCAAATAATTTGTTATTTTCTCCAGAAGAAGCCGATATATATGAAAATTCAACTGAAACCTTAAGAGAAATAGTAAACATAATAAAAAGTTACGACGAAACCTTAGATGCGATAGTTATGGAAGGAAATACAGATGATCTTCCTATAACCACCGGAAGATACAGAGATAACTTTGAACTCTCCATTGAAAGAGCATTAAACGTTCTATACTTTTTCAGATACGAAGGAGATTTTCAACCGGAAAAACTAATACCTATGGGATACGGTGAATACAATCCTGTAGCCACAAACGAAACAGCAGAAGGAAGAGCAAAAAACAGAAGAACAGATATACTGCTTATAAAAAGTTCAGATGGCAGTTAACAATATAGTCAAGGAGCAAATATATGGATAAAAAAGGACTTCTAATATTACTAATAATAATGATGGCTTTAATAATTTTCTTTATAGGTACTATAGCAGTAGTTGTTACGGATATATTTGATGGAAAGAATACTAGTGTAGCTGAAGGTGAAGAGATACAAACATACAAATATCAAATGGATAAGGCAATTGTAACAAATATAAAAAATTCCAACAGCTATGTTAAATGCAGACTTACATTCAAATTGAATAATGAGCAGGATCAGTTGGAATTTGAAGATAAGGCTTATATTGTCAACGATATAATATTAGAGGTACTGAGAAGCTATACAGCTACCCAATATAGGGCAACTGATATTAAAGATAAAATTGCAAATTCAATAGAAGAAGAGATTGTTAAAAACTTAGATCTCACTAGCGACATTAAAAGCATTTACTTTGAAGAATTAATAACCCAGTAGCTGGAGGTAATATGGAAGAAAAAAATAAAATCAGAAAAATAGAATTAAAAGAAAAATGATAATTTTAAAGAAATAGACTTCCTTGCAAACATAGACTTAGAGCTTAAAGTAGAGCTGGCAAGGACTACAAGAACCACAAAGGACATACTTACTCTGGAAGAAGGAAGCATAATCAAACTAGACAAAATAGCTGGAGAGAATGTAGATATACTATTCAACGAAAAAAAAATAGCCAAAGGGGAAGTAGTTTTAGTAGATGAAGCCTACGGCATAAGAATTACCACCTTTAAAGATAAGAAGTAGTACGGGAGGATTATATGGATTCAATGGCACAGGCTGCATTGGGAATAGCAGTATTTGCAGTTATACTCATAGTAATAGGATGGTTGTACAAAAAATTAGCCCTATCCTCAAAACTATCAATTAAAAATAGCAAATACATAAAATCTCTTGATAGACTTATAATATCCAATGACAAATGGATAGAGATTATACAAATTGGAGATGAAACTATACTTATAGGAGTTACCAGCGATAGCATTACAAAGATTAAGGAAATAGATGGAGATAATTTGAATGAATTTCATGAAGAAAAAGAAGGAAAAACCTTTAGTCAATTTTTCGAAAAGTACTACAAAAAAACAGATTAGAAATCTTATATTAATTTTTTTCTTCATTATTATAATACAAAGTTTTTTTGTTACAGCTTTTGCACAGGAATCTGTAGTAGAAGATTTTATTCAAGATGGAGAAAACACAACTGATATAGTAAGACTTGTTGTAGTACTAACTCTTTTAACATTTATTCCAGCTATCATAATGACGGTAACTACCTTTCCCAGAATCATAATAGTACTTTCTTTTACAAGAAATGCTATGGGAACTCAGCAGATGCCTCCAAATCAGGTCCTCATAGGGATAGCCTTAATATTAACTTTTTTCATAATGGCTCCCACCTTTACGGTTATAGCAGACCAGGCCTATCAACCTTATATGGATGGAGACATAGGAACAGATGAAGCCTACGAAAGAGCCATTACACCTTTAAAAGAATTCATGTTTGGCCAGGCAAGAACTGAACCAAACGGTATAAACTTTTTCATGGAGCTTTACGGCATGGAAGAAAACCCAGAATCCTTAGAAGATATGCCATTGGTAGTGGTTATGATGTCCTTTATCACCAGTGAGTTAAAAAAAGCATTTATTATGGGATTTATACTATACGTCCCATTTATAGTAGTTGATATGATAGTAGCAAGTGTACTAATGTCTATGGGAATGATGATGATTCCACCTATAACTATCTCATTGCCCTTTAAAATATTACTCTTTGTTTTAGTTGACGGATGGACTCTGTTATTTGAAACGATAGTAAGAAGTTTTGGAGTATAATATGGAAGTACAAGATGTAGTATTGATAATGAAAGACGGAGTAATGACAATATTAGCCATATCCGCACCTATGATAATAGGAGCATTGGTTATAGGATTTATGGTAGCATTATTTCAAGCTACAACTCAAATCAACGAACCTACAATGGCATTTGTGCCGAAAATTATAGTTGTTTTTTTAGCCTTAGTGTTTTTCGGCCCCTGGATACTTACAAGAATCACTCAGTTTACCCTGGAGCTTTACGAAAGCATTCTAAGAATGATTGTTTAGTAAGGAGATGATGAAAATTTTAATTAGATTAAAAGACAGTATCATAGCCGGTCTCATTATAAGCATTATAGTTATAATAGTTGTACCTATGAGTACAGCAATACTGGACTTTCTATTAATAATAAATATAACATTTTCCCTTATACTGCTGCTATCGGCATTATATGTAGATTCCCCCCTTGAATTGTCATCATTTCCTTCATTATTATTAGTAGCTACATTATTTAGACTATCATTAAATATATCCTCCACCAGATTAATATTAGGAAACGGAGGAAATGCAGGTAATGTTATTAAAACCTTCGGTAGCTTTGTTATAGGAAGTAATCCTGTAGTAGGTTTGATAATATTTCTAATTATAATAGTAATTCAATTTATAGTAATAACCAAAGGAGCAGAAAGAGTATCAGAAGTAGCAGCCAGATTCACCTTAGATGCTATGCCCGGTAAGCAGATGGCAATAGATGCAGATCTAAATGCCGGCCTTATAAACGAACAGCAGGCAAAAGAGCGTAGAGAAGAAATACAGAGAAGTGCAGACTTTTACGGAGCAATGGACGGAGCCAGTAAATTCGTAAAAGGAGATGCAGTAGCAGGAATAATTATTACCCTTATAAACCTTATAGGTGGTATTGTAATAGGTTTAGTTATATCCGGACAGGCATTTTCTGAAGTTGTAGACATATACACCCTAGCAACTGTTGGAGACGGTTTGGTATCTCAAATCCCCGCACTACTTATATCTACAGCTGCCGGTATAGTACTTACTAGGTCCGGTTCAAAGTTGAATCTAAACACAGAAATACTAAAACAGCTGTTTTCAAGATACAACGTTATGCTTATTACAGGTCTTTCCCTTCTGGGGCTTACCTTTGTACCGGGATTACCTAAAATACCTTTAATTTTCATAGGTTCTTCACTGCTTATATTCGGATATAAAATATACTCTACATTCCAGGTAGAACAGGAGCAGGTGCAGGAAAGCAAAATACAGAAAGCCAAAAAGCAGGAAGACGATTACGAAATTACAGACTACATATTCACGGATCCTATAGTTATAGAGTTCGGATACAACTTAGTATCCTTTGTGGATAGACAAAAAGGCGGAAAGCTATTAGACAGGTTGGTAATGATTAGACGACAGATAGCTATGGAAATGGGAGTAATTGTACCTAAAATAAGGGTCAAAGACAACCCAAATCTCATGCCAAATGAATATGTAATAAATATAAAAGGAAATAAAATATCAGAGGGAGAAGTATTAAGTGATTACTACCTTGCAATGAATCCTGAAGACAGCGACGAAAAGCTGGAGGGAATAGAAACAAGAGAGCCCGCCTTCGGAATGCCTGCCTACTGGATAGAAGAAGGAGAAGTAGACAAAGCAGAGATGAAAGGATTTACAGTAATAGATCCTATCTCAGTTATAGCGACACATATTTCTGAAGTTATAAAAGGCAACAGTCATGAACTTCTTGGAAGAGAAGAAGTAAAAGACTTAGTAGATACACTAAAAGATAAATATCCCGCATTAGTAAATGATGTAGTTCCTGAGATTATATCAATGGGAGCTCTTCAGAAAGTACTTAAAAACCTTCTCCAAGAAGGACTTAAAATAAAAAGTCTTCCTACTATTTTAGAAATACTGGGAGATTACGGCAAGACAGTCCCGGAGCTAGACGAACTTACGGAATATGTAAGACAGGGACTTAAAAAAGAAATATCAGCGAAATATGCGTATGAAAACAGATTGGAAATTCTTATGATTTCTCCAAATTTAGAGCAGAGAATATCACAAACCGTAACAAACAGCGGAGAAAACCCTGAAAACACCTTAAAACCTCAGGAGATTCAAAAATTCACAGAAAACACTATTAAAGAATACAACCAATCCTTAGAAGAAGGAAACAACCCGGTACTTGTAACAACACCTGTGCTTAGAAGACATATAAGAAATCTAATTAAACAAAACGGAAAAGATTTAGACGTAATGTCCGTTTCAGAAATAGATAGCAAATACGATATCGAGGTTGTAGGAAGCATTAGCATCTGAAAGAGGGATTAGATGGAAGAAAAAAAACTTTGGGAAAAGTATAAAAAAACAAACAAAAAAGAATATAGGAATAAAATCGTTGAAGAATACCTACCTCTTGTAAGAAAGATAGTGTATATGATGATTGGCGGTCACCACTTAAAAGAAGAATTCTACAGTGTGGGAGTTATAGGCCTTATAGATGCAGTTGATAAATTTGATTTATCAAAAAAAGTTCAGTTCGAAACCTATGCGTCCATTAGGATAAGAGGCTCTATCAAGGATTTCATGAGAAAACAGGACTGGGTTTCTAGAAACATAAGAGAAAAAGAAAAACTTATTTTGGATACAAGAAAAGCACTCCGAAAAGAACTGGATAGAGAACCGGATGATATAGAAATAGCAAAAGCTGCACATTTATCTTTAAATGAATATGCAAAGATAGTCAATTATATAGAAAACTCCAATATGGCTTCCTTTGAAAATGCAGTAAGCAAGGGACTGTCACCAATGGAAAGAGGTTCTCAGGAGTACAACCCTGAAAGGGTTCTTGAAAAGAAGGAAATGGAAAATATTCTAGCTCAAGAAATTGGAAAACTCAGCAAAAGAAAACAGCAGATTATAGCCCTATATTATAAGGAAGAATTAAATCTAAAAGAAATAGGAGAGGTGCTGGACATATCAGAATCCAGAGTTTCTCAAATAATGAAAGAAATAAATGAAGAACTTAGAGTAAATATAGAATCGGTAATTAGATAGAGGTGAAGAAATGGATAGTGGAATAAAAATATTAGGAAGTTCAATGCAGTACCTTAAAGAAAAACTAGATACAGCATCCAACAACGTATCAAATCTAGACACCCCTGGATATAAAAAAGACACCGTAATAGGAAGATCCTTCGGCACAGTTCTCTCCGATGCCTTAGAATCCAGAATTACCAAAGGGTACAACCTAGGACAGTTTTACAATAGACCGGGAGTATATGTAGATGAAGTCTTCACCGACTTTATACAGGGAGCCATGGAGCAGACGGAAGACCCCTGGGATGTAGCTATACAGGGAGACGGATTCTTTACCATAGATACAGACATAGGCCCTCTTTACAAAAGAAGCATGTCCATGAGAAAGGACTTAGCAGGATTTTTAGTTACAGATACGGGAGATAGAGTAGTCGGACAAAATGGACATATATTTATAGGAGACAGCGACTTTCATATAGAAGAAAACGGCTCAATTCGAATAGACGGCCAGGTTGTAGATATGCTTAATGTAGTAGACTTCGGCAACAGAGAAGGAATGCAGAAAGCTGAAAACGGAGCATTCACCGGCGGAGGTGGGATGGTCCAAGCTACAGGAGCTATAATGCAAGGATTTTTAGAATCCTCCAACGTAGAACTATCTGAAGAAATGACAAACCTTATAGAAATATCAAACAAATTTACAACAAATCAAAAACTGATACAGATGCTTGATGGTGTTAATCAAATATCATCAAATAGATTAGGAAAGGTATAGGTGATATAAATGATACAGGGATTTTATACAGCTAAAACAGCATTAACTTTCAGGCAGCTGGGAATGGATGTAATATCCAACAACTTTGCTAACATAAATACAGAAGGATATAAAAAAGACGAAGCTATCTTTGAAGATGCACTATACAATCTATCACAAAAGCAGTATCCCGGTGGTGACAGAACCTACTATACTACCGGATCAGGAACCTTTATCAGCAGTATCGGTAAAGATTTTTCTCAAGGAAGTCTTAAAGAAACAGGAGGATCCTTAGATATAGCACTAAATGGGACGGGATTCATAGCAGTAAAAGATGATTTTGACAATCTTTTCTACACAAGAGGAGGAAGTTTTAAGTTTACTCCTTCCGAAGAAGAAGGTTTTAGAAACATTACAAACGACCAGGGATATTTTTTAATTGATTCTAATGAAGAAAAAATTAAAGTTTCTGCAGAAAGTAACGATATAAGTATTAAGACAGATGGTGAAGTAATCTTTGATTTACAGGAACCGGTGGAAGATGGAGAAGAAACAAGACTATTAACAGTCAACTTCAACAATCCGGCCATGCTATTAGACTACGGGGAAGGTAGATTTGGAAGATCAGATTTATCCGGAGCACCTTTCGTTACACAGAGGGCTTCAGTACTACAGGGATATAAAGAAATGTCCAACGTAGACTTAGCAAAAGAAATGACAGACCTGATATTAAACCAAAGAATATTTCAACTAAATTCAAAAATAATCCAAACAGCAGACGAATTAGAATCAGTATCAAACAATCTAAGGAAGTAAAGTTTTATAAGGAGGCTTTAAAATGAAAATCAAACCTTCAGAATATTCGAATATCTTAAACAAATACAACAGCGAAAAAGTAGAGGGAAATAAGAACATAAACAACGAAGCAAATAAGCTTGAAGAAAAAAACATTGAGGGAAAAAACTATTTCGAGGACAAAATAGATATTTCTGAAAACTATAAGATGCACAACGAAGCTCTTGAGCAGCTGAAAGAAATGGATGCAAAAGAGAGAAGAGAAAAAGTTGAAAGTCTTAAAAAACAGATTAATGAAGGAAAATACGAAGTTGATCTGGAAGAAATATCAAAAAAAATTACGGATAAACTACTATGATGGGGATAACTATGAAAAATAATATTGGGGAACTAATAGAAATATTAGAAAACCAGAATAAAATTTACGGTGCTCTTATTGATGTATCAAATGAGATGAAAGAATATATAGAGAAAAACGACGTAAAAGAGTTAGATATGCTTGTAAAAGTAGAATCAGCCCTCACAATGAAATTCTCCCTCTTAGAAAACAGAAGGAAATCTATTTCCAGAACTATTCGTAGTGAATACGATATTCCGGAAGAGTCCTTCAATATGACTGAGCTTAAAAAGTATTTGAATAAGTCGGAAGCGGATAAAATGGAAGAAACTCAGGAAAGCCTTATAAAATCAATGAAAGAGTTGGATGAAATCAACTCATCAAACAATATGCTTGTTAAATCAAAACAGCAGCGATAAAAAATACAACAAAGAAAAAAAGATAGAAAGAGAAACAAAACTAGTTGACGAATTAATATAATCATAAAATAAGGAGAAAATTATGGGATTCTATTCTCTTCAAATAGCGAGAACAGGACTGGTAGCCAGTCAAAAAGCACTGGACGTTACCAGTCATAATATAGCAAATGCAAATACAGAAGGATATACCAGACAGCGACTGGACTTTTCATCAAGACAGGGTGTAACCTCAAATAAAATTACCATTGGCTCTGGAGTAGATATAGATAAACTTACACAAATAAGAGACGAATATTTAGACTATCAGTTCAGAGGTGAAAACTCAGTAAAAAATGAACTTGAGACAAAAAGTGAAACTACAACCTACATAGAAAATATATTTGGAGAGCCTTCTGACCATGGAATTAATCAATCCCTGTCGGATTTTTTTGTATCTATGGAAGAACTCACCAATAACGCACAGGAATCATCCTATAGAGAGACGGTGGTACAAAATGCCGTAAAACTTACCGATTCTATCAGGACCGTAGCTACAGAACTCACAGAATACCAGAAAGAAATCAATAACGTAATTGATATGAGTGTTGACCAGGTCAACAGTATAGTGGAAAGAGTTCATGATTTGAATAAAACTATATACAACTACGAACTTAAAGGAACACAGGCCAACGATCTGAGAGACCAAAGAAATTTACTAATAGATGAATTGTCTGATTACATAGACATAGAAGCTTTTGAGGACTCAAATGGAAAATTGGTTGTTAATGCAGCCGGTACTTCAGTAATAAACGGTACCCATGTGAAATATATGGAAGTAAAATCTGGAGATTTTAATGATTATACCCAAGAACACGACAACGTTATATACTGGGAAGGTACAACCAGTGAGGTTAAACCTCAATCTGGAAAACTAAAAGCATTGCTGGATACCAGAGACGGTGATAAGCAGGGAAATCAAGGGATACCATATTATATGGATCAGTTAAATATGCTGGCTAAAGGTATGGTAGAAGAATTTAACGCTATAAATAGAGCAGGCTACACAATTCCCTATTCAGGCAATAATAATATAAGCGAAACAGATATTAATTTTTTTGAAGTAGTTGACGATGAGTTGACTGTAGCCTTAAAAATAAGAGTATCCGATAAACTATTAGACAGCGGTTATAATATAGCTTTATCAGGAGATGACTTAGGTACTGGTAACTTAAACTGGGGAAACAGTGAAAATGGAATTAAATTTATTGAACTTAGAGATAAAACAGATATTTCTGTAGATTATTTAGATACTACAGATAATAATATTGCAAACTTTGAAAAATTCTACCAGAAAACCATCTCTGATATGGCAATAAACAAAAATTACTTCGACAGCAGAATGAGAAGCCAGCAGGAACTTACAAATTTCATAGAAGGTGAAAAACTGGCGGTTTCGGAAGTATCTATAGACGAAGAAATGATAAATATGGTTCAGTATCAACAGGCATACAATGCAGCTGCTAAGGTTATATCAGTAGCAGACCAAATGATGGAAACCTTGGTAAATATGGTTAGATAAGGAGGAAGCTATGAGAGTTTCTAATAAGATGATGAGCAGACAGTTTTTATCAAATTTAAATAAGCTGTACAACGATATGGCATATTCTCACAAACAGGTATCCACAGGAAAAGCCTTCTTTAAAGTTTCCGATGACCCTATTAATGCTGTAAAAAGTATGAATATAAAATCCGAACTTCAAAGAGCGGACCTTTACGAATCAAATATAAAGCAAGCCGTAACGGTACTAGACGAACAGGAAGTAGCTATAAGTCATATATCAGACTCTTTAGTTAATGTTCAGGAAGTTCTTCAGCAGGCTTCCAATGAAACCTACAACGAAAACGACAGAAAATCTATGGCTCAGGTTGTAGATGCCACATTAGATAATATTAAAGCACTTTTAAACAAAGATTATGCAGGAAAATATATTTTCGGTGGATATAATACAGCATCTACTCCTATCACGGGGGACCCCGGAGCTTTAAAATATAATGGTCAAATAATTAATGGTTTATCAGACCCAGATATTGAAGATTTACTATCACAGTCTATGGACTACAACACCGGCAAAGGAACCAAGGTAGATGTAGCCTTATCTGCTTTAGAAATAACTGGAGCAGGAAATAAAAACTTATTTAGTCTGTTAGAAGATATAAGCGAAAAACTTAATGACCCTTTAACAGACACACAAGAATTTAGTGACTCTCTTAAAGAAATTACAGACTACTTTGATGACCTGCAGGTTACTAGATCCTCAGTAGGAGCAAAGATATCCAATATGAATATGCTTGAAGATCAAATATTTGAAAATAAAATTAATTTAGAAGAACTTCAATCAAAGGTAAGCGAGATAGATATAGAAAAAGCAGTTATAGACTATCAAACCAACCAAATGGTTTACAATGCGGCCTTAAAGGTAGGGGCAAATATAATCAAACCTACCCTGGTTGATTTTCTAAGATAGAAAGAAGGTATTAAATTGATTGAAAACAATATGGAGGAATATACTTATTATTTCGAAAAAGGAATATATGGATTTCAAGACTATAAAGAATATATAATAGCAAATTACGGTGGAGAAGACAGCCCCTTCCAAATAATGGAAGCTAAAAAAGAAAAGGGTGTAGGATTCATTCTAATACCCCCGGCACTAATATACAAAGAATATGAAATAGACATAGACGACTCGGAACTTAAATCCTTAGACATAGAAAAACCTGAAGATGTTTTAGTATTATCTATTGTATCCTTTATAGATAAGAACAAAATCTCAGTAAATCTTAAAAGCCCTATTATAATATCCCTATCATCGAAAAAAGGAAAACAGATAATCCTGGACGATTCAGACTACAGTGTTAAACACATTGTTGAAATAAAGAAGTAGGAGTTAGACATGCTGGTAATTACAAGAAAAAAAGATGAAAGCTTTCTAATAGGCGATGATATAGAGATAAAAATAATAGAAACAGAAGATGGAAGAGTAAAAATAGGGATAGAAGCACCCAAGGACAAAAGAATAGTAAGAAAAGAAATATTAGAAGAAGTTACAGATACCAATAAAAAGTCAGTATTTGATATGAACAGCAAAGAATTAGCAGATTTTTTCAAAGATAAGATAAAATGAATTAAAGAAAAATAACAAAGCCTCCGATATACCTAATGATAGAAAATATAAGAAAGTTATGGTAAGGAGGTTTTATATTATGCTAAACTCAGTAAATCCTGTTGATTCAATAATGATAAACACTGAATTAGATAGAAAAGCAGGACAATCGGAAAAACAGAAGATTATCAAAACAGATGCAAACCACATACAGCTAAATGTAAATACTACTAGAGATAACATCACAAAGGCTGTGGAAAAAGTCAACGAAAACTACATGGCGGAAAACAAGAAATTGGAGTATTACTACCATGAAGAAACGGGAAAACATGTAGTTAAGGTATTAGACACAGATACAAATGAAGTAGTAAATCAGATCCCGGCTCAAAAACTTTTAGATTATGCCGAAGGATTAATGGAATATTTAGGATTAAATATAGATCAAAAAGTGTAGGTGAATTAATATGAGTGAAATATCAAGCTCAATGAGTACAGATACATCGAGAATAAGCGGAATGATAAGCGGAATGGATACGGAAAAGGTAGTAAAGGGACTTCTTACGGCTGAACAGGAAAAAATCGATTCTTTAAAGCAGGACAAACAGCTTTTAGAATGGAGAGAAGAAGCCTATAGAAATGTCCTTACCGATATCAACGATTTTATGGGTAAACACTATGATATATTAGACCCGGAGTCTAACATACTATCAGCAGCAGGTACTAAAGAAGCCAATCTTTACAGCAGTCTTACAGACATATCCAGATATGCTGAAATATCAGTAAATGGAGATGCTCAATTAGGCAGCTACTCTATAGATAGTATAGATCAGATAGCCACAGCTTCTCAGACTTCAAGTACAGATAGAGTAAAGGGAGCAGTAGCAGGGACTGAAATTATCAGTGCTACAGTCGATATTCCTTTAGATTTTGACAACGAGACCTTTAAAATATCTTTAGACGGAGTAAGTAGAGAGATTACCCTAGATGGGTCATTTACAACAAATGTTGATTTTATAGATTATATTAATACTCAATTTGAAAATGAATTTGGTGCCAATAGAATAACAGCAGCAGTAGATGTTGAAGGAAAACTAAGCTTTTCAGCAGACAATTCTATACTAAAAGTTTCCACTGGAGGAGAAGGTACAGATTTTCTGTCTTCTGTAGGTATGACTTCTGGAGATCAAAACCTTGTAAACCTTAACAGTACCTTGGAAAATGCCTTCGGAGAAAGCGAAACAGTTTCCTTTAATATCAACGGTGTTGATTTTAACTTTACCAATACTACAAAAATAAGTAAAGTAATGGATGAAATCAATAACTCCGAAGCAGGAGTCAAGATATCTTACTCACAGGTTAGCGACAAATTCACCATGACTACAACAGACACCGGAGCTAGTGCAGAAATTAATATAACAAAAGATATAAACGATACCGGTGATTTATTTGGAGCATTGAATATTCCAACAGATAATCCAATACAAAACGGACAGGATGCAAAATTCTACATAAACGGAGAATCATCTCCAATATATAGAAGCACCAACTCCTTCACTATAGATGGAGTAAGTTTTACACTAAAAGCAGCAACTGCTACACCTATTGAATTTACCGTTGAAAATAATTCTGAAGAAATGATTGAAAAAATCACCAGCTTCGTAAGTGATTTCAACGAAATATATGCAGATTTACAGAATAGATTGTCTGAAAAGATAGAAAGAGACTATCCCCCACTTACGGAAGCCCAAAGAGAAGAAATGACGGAATCCCAGATAGAAAAGTGGGAAGAAAAAGCCCAAAGCGGCCTTCTTAGAAACGACAGTATATTATCAAATATCATGAGAAATCTTAGAAGTGCTTTTTACGACAAAATAGACGGTACAACTACTAATTTCAAAGAAATAGGCATAACAAATTCAGATAATTACAACAAATTTGAACTAGTTGTAGACGAATTTAAACTTAAAGCAGCTCTAGACAAAAACCCTGAAGAAGTCATGGCGTTATTTAATAAAGAAGAAGATATAAATTACAGACCAAGCTTATCTTCAGCAGATAGAAGTCAGAGATACAAAGAAGTAGGATTTGCTCAAAGAGTCAGCGATATACTTAATGATGCAGTAAGGACCAGAAGAGATGCCAGCGGTTTTAAAGGAACTCTAGTGGAAAAAATTGGAGTAGATGGAGATACTACAGAGTTCAACAACTTTATGACCAGGCAGATGGACTCTATTGAAAAAAGAATACAAAAAGCCATAGACAAGATGGAAGACAAAGAAATTCGATACTTTGATCAGTTTACTAGAATGGAAAGAGTAATCAGCAGGCTAAATGCTCAAAGCGAATCCCTCTACGGGATGATGATGTATTAAAAGGAGGATAAGAATGTATACCAACAATCAGAAAAAAGCAGCAAACAAATATAAAAAACAGAGTGTAATGACGGCTTCTCCAGAAGAACTAACGCTTATGCTGTACAATAGATGCATCAAGGATATAAAAAGCGGCATAGAATATATAGATCAAAATAATATAGAAAAAAGAAATGAAACTTTAAAAAATGCTCAACGTATAATCCAGCACCTTAGAAATACCTTAGATAAAGATATGGAAATATCTAAAAATATGGACAATCTTTACGAATATATATATAATTTACTTATACAGGGTAATACTAAAAAAGATGTGGAAAAATTACAGGAAGCTAAATCCTTAGTAGAGGAATTTAGACAAACTTGGTATCAAGCAATGAAGGAGGCTTCCAAGGAAGGAGTGAAGGTTGTCTGATCTGGAGAAATACCTTAAAGAATATATAGATGTAACTAATCAGCAAACCAGAGCCATAGAAAAGGGAGATATAGAATTTCTCGCCAAACTGGTGGACAAAAAAGCCCTAATAATTAAGAAAATAAAAGAAGAAAAAGCAAAATGGGAAGAAGATGTAAGAGGTCTGAAGG
>JAWSUU010000030.1:0-18190 GCA_033549325.1 Bacillota bacterium
TCTTAAAAATTTAAGAGATTGTAAAAGAAGAAGACTTCGGAGTATTTTGATTAAAATATAGAACAAGTGAAAAAGATGTATTATGAGCACTGTTTGAACGAAGTGAGTTTGAAGCCCTAGCAAATTTGCGAAGTAAATTTTAAGCAGGTCTCAAACAAAGCTTTCCCAAGAGACTGAAAGTCGATTGGTAAGAAAGCGACTGTAAGAATTATCTTTAAACGGTTCTTAATATTTTCCAAAATACGTAGCGTCTGATGATTTGCAATCTTTAAATTATTAAATACTGAATTAATAAACCATCATTTAAATTATTTTAAAATATATAATAATAATGTATAATAGAAACTATATAAAATTAATGTAAAGACAGAGAGGTATCTATGAACTTTCACAGTTTAAAATTTAAAATCCCAGCATTCTTCGCAATATATTTGAGTCTGATTTTAATAATTGGAATTCTACTTGTTGTTGATAATATTCAGGAAAATGCTCTTGAAGAAAAGCTATCGAAAAATTTGGCAATATCTGAACTAGTAAGCAAAAAAATAAACGTATATCTAAATGCATCTCTTAATAATTTAAAAACTGCGGTGAACTATGTTTCTGAGAGACCGGAAGATGAAGATTATATATACTATGAGATTAATCGGTTGTATAATAACTACGACTACTTTGATTTGGTTTTTTTTACAAGCACTGAAGGCAGGATGATGTATTCTAAACCCTATAATCCGGTAGCAATAGAAGAAAAAACTTACACCGATAGGGATTATTATCAACATATAATGAAATATCAAGAACCCTATATAAGCAGTCTTTATATAAGTAGAGTTTTAGGAAAACCTCATTTTGTTGTAGCTGCTCCAGTAAAAGATGAGAATACATTATACGGATTAATGGCAGGGGGTATTCCACTACAGGAGATGAAAAAAGTCATAATTGATTCAGATGTTAAGTTTAACGGTGGCATATGGGTTGTAGACAGTTTTGGGTCCTTAATAGTAGATCCCTATGAAAATTTAAAAGATGATGAAATTGTTAAAATGGATAATAATAAAATTAAAATTGACGGTATAGAACATGATCTGTATAACGTATTAGAAAATAAAATCGAAGGTACTGGATTATTAGAAAGAGATGGCAAAACCTACTATGTTTCTATCAAATTTGTTGAAGATGCTCATTTAGCAGTATTAGTAGAGCAAGAAGAAGAAGTCCTGGTCGGAGAAGCTTTTCAAGTAGTTAGCGACTTGAAAGGAGTTGCCGCAGTAATAATCGGAATAGGAATCATAATAGGATTGATTTTATCTATAGGAATTACAAAACCAATACAGGAACTCGTTTATCTTGTTAGAAAATGGTCGGAAGGGAAAAATGAATTTGAAGAGGTAGATGTAAATTCTAAAAGTGAGATTGGAGAATTAACCAACACCTTTAAAGATATAACTAAAGATTTAGATGAAAAAGTACATGAACTGGAAAGATCAATTAAAAGAGAAAATGAAATACAGCAGTATTTAAATAATATATTGATGAGTGCTGGTAGCGGTATAATTGTTGTCGACTCCGAGGATAAAATAGTAATATTTAATAAAGAAGCTGAAAAAATAAGCGGATATAATGGAAGTGATTTTTTACGAAAAAATTACAGAGAATTTGGGGACAGTATCCACTGTGTATTTAGTAAATATATAGAAGATATAAAAACAGAAAATAAAAAAACCGTAGAAAAAGAAGCAATTCTTATCAATAAAGAAAAAGAAAACATACCTTGTAGAATTATATGTTCTGCAATAAAGGATGATAGAGAGAATATTAGAGGATATGTTTTTCTGATTAGTAATCTTAAAGTCATAAAACAGCTGGAAGAAGAATTAAAAAGAGAAGACAGATTAAACATTATAGGTGAATTTTCATCCTCGATTATTCATGATATAGGTAATCCTTTAGCTGGATTGAGTAATTTGCTTGAATTATACAAAGGAAATATTGCAGATGAAGATGAGAAAAAAGAAATTCTAAATTTAATAGAAGAAGAAATTGATGATTTAAATAATATTGTTCTTAGCTTTTTAAACTTTTCAAAAACCAGAAAAACAGAACAGGCTAAAGTAGATATTTGTCATATAGTTCATGAAAGTGTCAATATTTTAAGATCTGAAATGATAAACAACGATATAAAAGTTCATATCAAAGAAAACAAAGAAAAAATATACCTAGATGTAGATAGGAGAAATATAAAACAAGCATTAATTAATATAATAAAAAATTCCATACAGGCTATTGAAAATGGAGGGCATATAAATATAGAGATAGCAGATTTGAAAAAAGAAGTAAAAATTACAGTTGAAGATACTGGTGTAGGAATAAAAGATGATGAAATTAAAAATATATTTGAACCCTTTTACACCACAAAGAAAGATGGAACGGGACTTGGTTTATCTACAGCCTATAAAATAATTAGAGATAATGATGGGAAGTTGGAAGTTAAAAGCAAGTACAAAGAAGGTACCCAATTCATTATTACTGTACCGAAAAGGAGAGTTGATTAATGAATATTTTAATAATCGATGATGAAAAAAGTATTAGATATTCTTTAGAGATTGGATTAAAAAAATTGGATGATGTTAATGTATATTCAGCAGAGACAGGGGAAAAAGGTTTAGAAATTATACAAAAAACACCAATTGATTTAGCTATAATCGATATAAAACTCCCGGGTATTGATGGACTGGAAGTTTTAGAAAGAATTAACAAGCTAAAGCTTAACACAACAATAATAATGATAACTTATATTAGTGAAGTAAGAATAGCAGTAAAGGCTATGAAAATGGGAGCTTATGATTACTTTACAAAACCCTTTAAGGTAGTAGATGTCATCAATTCCATCAATAATTTAAGAGATTTCATCAATAAAAAAAATAAAATAAATATACATAGCAATGAAATATTAATAGGAAAAAGCAAAAACATTCAGGACATAAGAAATATAATAAGTAAAATCGGAGAAAAAAATATAAATACAAGTGTTCTAATTACCGGAGAAAGTGGTACAGGCAAAGAAGTAGTGGCAAAAAATATTGGGATAGCAGTAGGAAAAGATAAACCCTTTGTACCTTTAAACTGTGCTGCTGTACCGAAAACACTTCAGGAAAGTGAACTTTTCGGATATGAAAAAGGCTCTTTCTCTGAAGCTAAAGAGAAAAAAATTGGTTTAATGGAAAGATCTAATGGAGGCACTTTATTTCTGGATGAAGTAGGAGATATGGATTTATCCCTTCAGAAAAAACTTTTGAGAGCCCTTCAGGAAAAAGCTTTTAGAAGGGTGGGTGGATCTAAAGAAATTCCATTTAACTCAATGATTATTGCAGCAACAAACAAAGATCTTCGATATGAAATAAAATATGGTAACTTTAGAGAGGATTTATATTTTAGATTAAATGTTATACCAATAAAAATAAAACCTCTTAGAAATAGAAAAGAAGATATTGATGAGTTACTTGAATACTTTATGAATTTCTATAAAGATAAGATGGATTCTTCAATAAAGTCGATTAGTGAGGAAGCCTTAAATGTTATGAAAGAATACGATTGGTACGGTAATGTGCGAGAGTTAAAAAATACAATTGAAAGAATCATGATACTTTCAAACAACAAAAAGATTGAAGTTTCTGATTTGCCGGAAGATGTATTTTTGAAGAAAAAATCATTAAAAGATAATGATCTACAGGAAGCGGAAAAACAGATAATAATAGATACTTTAGCAAAAAACGACTTTAATATTACGCATACATCTAAAGAGCTGGGAATAACTAGAACTACTTTAAGAAATAAAATGAAAAAATACGAAATTGAAAGCCCTTAAAAGGCATTGTGAAACGGTTAACTTTTAACCACTGGTTAAAAGTTAACCGTTTTTTTACTTCCTTCAATTACATAATCATTGAAAATCCGGCAATTAAAATTTGGCACGATAAATGCATATTATATTAGAAACAAATATTTAGGAGGTATTATATATATGAATTTACCATTAGAAAATATTAAAATAATTGATTTATCAAGAGTTTTAGCAGGACCATACTGTACTATGGTCTTAGCTGATTTAGGAGCAGAAGTATTAAAAGTTGAAATGCCCGGTAAAGGGGATGATTCAAGAGCTTTTGGTCCTTATGTTAATAATGAAAGCGCTTACTTTATGAGTTTGAATCGTAATAAGAAAAGTATGACTTTAAACTTAAAAAAAGAAGAAGGAAAAGAAATACTTAGAAAATTAGTAAAGGATGCAGACGTAATAGTAGAAAATTACAGACCTGGAACCATGGAAAAATTAGGACTAGGTTATGAAGAATTAAAAAAGATTAATCCAAAACTAATTTACGCTGCATCATCAGGATTTGGTCATACTGGACCTTACAGTAAAAGACCTGCATATGATGGAGTAATACAAGCAATGGGTGGAATTATGAGTATTACAGGACCTAAAGGTGGAGAACCTACTAGAGTTGGACCTTCTGTTGCAGATATATTTTCAGGACTTTTTACAGCAATAGGAATTTTATCAGCAGTACTTGAAAGAAATGAAACTGATAAGGGAACTAAAGTTGATGTATCCATGCTGGACTGTCAGGTAGGAATACTGGAGAATGCTATAGCTAGATACTTTGCGACTGGTGTATCACCTAAACCTGCTGGAAACAAACACACATCAATAGTACCATTTGAACCATTTGAAACCAGCGATGGACAGATTGTAATAGCAGCAGGAAATGATAACTTGTGGGCAAAATTATGTAAAGCTATGGGAACAGAAGAATTAATAAATGACGAAAGATTTAAAACAAATGCCCTTAGAAATAATAATTATGATGAAATTAGACCTTTGGTTGCAGAACAAATCAAGAAAAAATCTACTGAAGAATGGAAAAAAATATTACTTGATGCAGGTGTACCAAGTGGACCTATCAATAACATGGAAATGTTAGTCAAAGATGATCAAGTATTAGCAAGAAACATGATACAAGTAGTTAAGCATCCTATAGCTGGAGAACAACACCTTCCTGGAATTCCAATTAAAATGGATGGTGTATCGGATGAAATAAGATTCCCGGCTCCAATACTTGGACAACACAGCGAAGAAGTTCTTTCAGAAAAACTTGGATACTCTAAAGAAGAAATAGAAAAATTGAAAGAGGAAGGAGTATTATAATGGAAATATATGGATTTGGATTAGTAGCTGCATGTATGTTTATAGGAACATTTTTAGGAAGAAGTTTAGGTGTAGCATTAGGAATAAGCGGAAATGTTGGTGGCGTTGGTTTTGCAATGCTACTTCTAGTAGCAATAACTAATTATTTAGAAGGCAGAGGGAAACCTCTTCACGAAAGAACCCAAAACGGTATCAGGCTTTTAAGTGCTTTATATATACCGATTATAGTAGCGATGGCAGCAAGACAAAACGTTGTAGCAGCATTTGAAGGTGGAGCAGTTGCATTTTTAGCAGGTGGAGTAGCAACAATAGGAGCTATGCTTTGCATACCTTTTATTACTAAGCTTACTGCACCAAAAGAAGAAGAAGCAGCATAATAAGGGAGGTATAAAATGTTGAGTTTAATACAAGGAATTTTTACAAGTTATGGTTTAGTAGGAGCATTTTTACTAGTTGCAGTTATTATGCTGATTTCATATACATTTGCTAGTTCTATAAAGCAAAGAAGAATGGGTTCAGCGATTGCTATAATAGCAGGATTAGTTATAGCTTATGTGGCTGGAAAATATACAGGAGGCACTTCAGGAATAGCTGATATAGCAGTATTTTCAGGATTTGGATTATTAGGTGGAGGAATGATGAGAGATTTTGCTATCATTTCAACAGCTTTTGGAGTAAAAGTAGAAAACCTAAAAAAAGCGGGAATACCTGGAACTATAGCATTGATATTTGGTGTAATCTTTTCATTTGTAGTAGGTAGTATCATTGCTTATATATTAGGTTATACTGACCCGGTAGACGTAGCTACAATAGGTGCTGGAGCAGTTACATTTATAGTAGGTCCGGTTACAGGAGGAGCATTAGGAGCTAGTTCTGAAGTTATAGCACTATCAATAGCAGCAGGAGTAGTTAAATCAATACTTACAATGATAATAACACCATTTATAGCACCTATAATTAAATTAGACAATCCAACAGCAGCAATGGTATACGGTGGAATGATTGGTACTACAAGTGGGGTTGCTGGAGGATTAGCAGCAACAGATCCAAAACTAATTCCATACGGAGCAATGACGGCAACTTTTTACACAGGATTAGGAAGCTTACTTTGTCCATCAGTACTCTTTGTACTGGTTAGAGCAATAATTGGATAATAAAATTTCAATTGAATAATAGATACTAAGATGCATTTATTTGTATCTTAGTATCTTATTACGTCGGGAGGAAAAATGAGAGAAAAACTACAAGAACTAAAAGAGAAAAAAGCCAAGATAGAAAAAGGTGGCGGAGAAAAAGCAATAGAAAAGCAGCACAGCAAAGGGAAAAAGACAGCAAGAGAAAGAATAGAAACCCTACTAGACGAAGGAAGCTTTGTAGAAATAGACACATTTGTAGAACACAGATGTGAAAACTTCGGGATGGAAAAGAAAAGAATTGCCGGAGAAGGAGTAGTAACAGGATACGGAACAGTAGAAGGAAGACTAGTGTACATATTTGCCCAGGACTTTACCGTAATAGGAGGGTCTCTAGGAGAAATGCACGCGGCAAAAATAGTAAAAGCCCAGCAGATGGCAATGAAAGTAGGAGCACCACTGATAGGAATAAATGACTCCGGAGGAGCAAGAATCCAAGAAGGAGTAGATGCTTTAAGAGGATACGGAGACATATTCTTTAACAACACAAAAGCATCAGGAGTAATCCCGCAAATATCAGTAATACTAGGACCATGTGCAGGGGGAGCAGTATACTCACCGGCACTAACAGACTTTATCTTCATGGTAAAAGACACATCAAAAATGTTTATCACAGGACCCCAGGTAATAAAAACCGTAACAGGAGAAGAAGTAAGTGCAGAAGAACTAGGTGGAGCAATGACCCACAACCAAAAAAGTGGAGTAGCCCAGTTTTACGATGAAACAGAAGAAGCATGCTTCAGTAAAATCAAGCACCTGCTAAGCTTTCTACCACAAAACAACCTGGAAACAACACCAAGACTAGAAACAAATGACGATCTAAACAGAATAGACGAAAAACTAAACGATTTAGTACCGCCAAACCCAAACAAAGCATACGACATGAAAGAAATCATACAAACAATATCAGACAGTGGAGAATTCTTAGAATACCAACCATACTACGCACAAAACATAATAACAGGATTTGCAAGAATAAACGGAAAAAGCGTAGGAATAATAGCAAACCAACCAAAAGTACTAGCAGGATGCTTAGACATAGACGCATCAGACAAAGCAGCACACTTTGTAAGAACATGTGACGCCTTTAACATACCACTAGTAAACCTGGTAGACGTACCGGGATTCTTGCCAGGAACAGGCCAGGAATTTGGAGGAATAATAAGACACGGAGCAAAACTACTATACGCATACTCAGAAGCAACAGTACCAAAAATAACAGTGATAACAAGAAAAGCCTACGGAGGAGCATACATAGCAATGTGTTCAAGACACCTGGGAGCAGACATGGTATACGGATGGCCAACAGCAGAAATAGCAGTAATGGGACCATCAGGAGCAGCAAACATAATATTTAGAAAAGAAATAAACGCAGCCAAAAACCCACAAGAAAAAAGACAAGAAAAAATAGACGAATACACAGAAAAAGTAGCAAACCCATACACAGCAGCAGCAAGAGGCTACATAGACGATGTAATAGAACCATCTCAAACTAGAAAAAGAATAATAAGTGCTTTAGAAATGCTAGCAGGAAAAAGAGAACAAAACCCAAAGAAAAAGCACGGAAACATACCAGTATAGAGGAGATGAAAAAATGATAGGAAACGAAGTAACAGGGATGGAAGCCCTAACCGTAACAGTATTTAGCATGGGACTAGTATTTCTAACCCTGTATGCAATATCCCTAATACTAGATGCATTCAAAGTACAAAGTGAAAGAGACCAAAGAGTGCAGGCAAAAAAAGAAGAAGCAAAAAAAGCTAAAGAAAAACCAGAAAAACAAGAGCCACCAGTCGTAGAACAAAAAGAAGACGATGGGGAACTAATAGCCATAATAACAGCGGCACTAGCTGCAAGTCTAAACACAAGTAAAGACAAACTAATAATAAAAAATATAAGACAAATACAGGATCCAACCTGGGCCCAAACCGGAAGAATCCAAAACATGAACTAGGAGGAAAAAAAATAAAATGAAGAAGTACAATATAACAGTAAACGGAAAAACCTACCAAGTAGAAGTAGAAGAAATAAAAGGAAACGGACAATCACAACCAGTACAACCAGCACAAAGTACTCCACAAGCTGCCCCTGCACCGGCAAAAGCAGCACCAGCTCAACCTGCACAACCAGCAAAAGCAAAACCATCAGCAGGAGCAAAAGACGTAACAGCACCAATGCCAGGAACAGTACTAGAAGTAACAGTAGAAGAAGGACAAGAGGTAAAAGCAGGAGACGTAGTACTAATACTAGAAGCAATGAAAATGGAAAACGAAATAACAGCAGACACAGACGGAAAAATAACAAAAATATATGCGCCAAAAGGAACCAGTGTAAACACAGGAGACCCACTAGTAGGACTTGAGTAAAAATAGGAGGTATTAGAAAACAATGGGAGAAATACTACAAGAATTTTACAATAGCACAGGATTTTCTCAACTAATAGATCCTAGTAAATGGATGGATATTCAAATAGGCTCATACCTAATAAAAATACCAGGGGAAATGATCATGATAGCAATAGCATGCATCTTTTTATACCTGGCAATCAAAAAAGGATATGAACCATACCTACTTGTGCCAATAGCCTTTGGAATGCTTTTAGTAAACCTGCCACTAGCAGGACTAATGGAAGAAAGTGGACTACTAAAACTAATATACATAGGAACAGAAAAAGGACTCTATCCCCCTCTGATATTCTTATGCGTAGGAGCAGGAACAGACTTTGGACCCCTAATAGCAAACCCTAGAAGTATACTGCTAGGAGCAGCAGCACAATTTGGAATATTCTTTACATTTGTAGGAGCAATAATATTAGGATTTACAGGACCGGAAGCAGCCTCAATAGGAATCATAGGAGGAGCAGACGGACCAACAGCACTATATCTAACAAGTATGCTTGCACCGGACTTACTTGGACCAATAGCAATAGCAGCATACTCATACATGGCCTTAGTACCAATAATACAACCGCCGATAATGAAACTACTAACAACAAAAGAAGAAAGACAAGTAAAAATGGAGCAGCTAAGACCAGTAAGTCAAAAAGAAAAAATACTATTTCCAATAATAGTAACAGTATTTACAGTACTACTACTACCATCAGCAGCCCCCCTAATAGGAATGCTAATGTTTGGAAATCTAATAAAAGAATCCCTAGTAGTACCAAAACTAACAGAAGTATCACAAAACTCGCTAATGTACATAGTAACAATATTTTTAGGACTAACAGTAGGAGCAAAAGCAGAAGCAAGACTATTTCTAACCCCTGCTACCCTTAAAATAATAGCCCTGGGACTAGTAGCCTTTTCCATAGGAACAGCAACAGGACTACTACTTGGAAAAGTTATGTACAAAACAAGCAAAGGAAAAGTCAATCCACTTATTGGAGCAGCAGGAGTATCAGCCGTACCAATGGCAGCCAGAGTAGTTCAAAAAGAAGGAAGAAAGTACAACCCTTCAAACTTTTTACTTATGCATGCTATGGGACCTAACGTAGCTGGAGTTATTGGCTCTGCAGTTGCTGCCGGTGTACTTCTTATGTTCTTTGGATAGAAGATATATATTTAAGCATATAAATATGAGGATTACAATTTTTAGTTGTAATCCTCTTTTTATATAAAATTTATCACTCAAAAACACTATCCTGTCTTTCAAAGTACCGAGAATTTTGTCATTCAAAGGATTTTGGTTGATTAAACTTTATAAACCTACCAGTATTTAAATAAAATCTAAATGAAAATAAATCGTTTTTCCTGTATAATGATATTATATGTTGTGTAAAATTATAATGAAGTGCAAAGGAGTGTAATTTATGATAATAGAAATAAGCGACATATTTCTGAAAGATAATGATTCCAGAAATAAATTAGAAATACAATTAAACAGTCCTAAAAAAATAATCGAAATACTTGAAGAATTAGAAATAGAAAACTTAGGGTATGCTGATTTTTATTTAAATGATATAAAAGTTAAGAAAAATACAGAAGCAAAAAATGATGATAAATTAATAGTTCTTCCAATTGTTGGGGGAGGGTAAAAGTCCTATTATCTGTTATTGAATTAAATTAAGTAAGTCACAGCTTATAATACAAGCTGAAAAAATATTAAGCGAGGAGAGATTATATGAATTACGGTTATTCAGGAAAAATTTTAAAAGTAAATTTAACTACTGGTGAAGTAGGAAAAGAAAACTTGCCCGAAAAAATTATGAGAAAATACATGGGTGGCAAAGGACTGGTGTATTATTTCTTAAAAGAAAGTGTTGACAAAAATACTGACCCATACTCAAAAGACAATCCTCTATACTTTATGACGGGTATTGTTTCAGGAATTCCTGCAGCAGGAACTTCTAGAATGATAATTGGCACAAAATCACCTGTTACAGGCGGCTTTGGAATTTCAGAGTCTGGTGGATTTATAGCCCCGGAACTTAAAAAAGCTGGATGGGACGGCATTATAGTAGAGGGAGAATCTGATAAACCAGTGTATATTTTAATAAAAGACGATTATGTAGAGATTAAGGATGCATCTCATCTATGGGGTAAAGGAATTGGAGAAACTAATGATATAATTAAAGAGGAAAATAATGATAAAAGTTTGAAACTTTCTCAAATAGGTCAAGCAGGAGAAAATAAAGTTCAGTATGCCTGTGTTATAAATGACCTTAAGCATGCATGTGGTAGAAACGGTATGGGTGCTGTCATGGGAAGTAAAAAATTAAAAGCTGTTGCAGTTAAAGGAACTTTAGGAATAAAATTTAAAGACAAAGATAAAATCAATGAAATAAGCAAATGGTATGCAAAATATCAAAAAGATCAACCTTTATCAAAAGGCCTGTATTTATACGGTACAGGAGCTGGTTTAATAGGAATAAACAATTCCGGAATATTTCCAACGAGAAATTTTAAACAGGGTTCCTTTGAAAAAGCCGATGATATATCAGGTCAAACAATGGCTGACACAATTTTAATAAAAAGAGAAGGATGCTTTGCATGTCCAGTAAGATGCAAAAGAGTAGTTGAGGTAAATAATGACAATGTAAAGGTTGATCCTAAATTTGGAGGTCCAGAATATGAAACAATAGGTGCTATGGGATCTTTATGTGGTATAGGTGATTTAGAAGTTATAGCTAAGACCCATGAAATGTGCAATGATTTTGGATTAGATAGTATTTCTACAGGAGTATCAATAGCCTTTGCTATGGAATGTTATGAAAAAGGAATAATTACAAAAGAGGATACCGAAGGAATAGAGCTTAATTTTGGAAACAGAGAAGCTTTATTAAAACTGATAAAAGATATAGCGAATAAAGAAGGTTTAGGAAAAATATTATCACAAGGTGTTAAAAACTCATCAAAAATTTTCGGGAAAGAATCAGAAGATTTTGCTATGCATGTAAAAGGGCAGGAATTGCCTATGCACGATCCGAGAGGAAAAATTGGTGTAGGAATGGGATACTCACTATCACCTACTGGAGCAGACCATGTTCAAGCTCAACACGATACTACCTTAGTAGAAGAAGGTCCTATTTTAGATTCAGTAAAAATTTTAGGTCTAAAAAATCCTACAGATCCAATGGGATATGGAAAAGAAAAAGCCGTGTATTATTCAACAATGGAAAAATGGTGGAGTTTCTTGAATATGGCAGGAATGTGTGACTTTATACCGGCTCCTCGAGGATCAATGTCAATAGAAAAATTTATTGAGTTATTTAAAGCAGCCACTGGATGGGATATTACAGCTGAAGAAATGATGGAAGTAGGAGAAAGAGGAATTACAGCAGCAAGGAAATTGAACTACGATCTTGGAGTGGATGAGTCGACAGAAGAGCTTCCTAGGAGACTCTATCAACCATTGGAAAACGGAGTACTTAAAGGAATATCAATGGATAGAGAGAAATTTTTAGAAACTAAACAATACTATTATGAAATATTAGGATGGGATAAAAAGGGTTGTCCAACCAAAGAAACACTAGAAAGATTAGGTCTTTAAAAGAAAAAATTTCTTGAAATTTATAGTATTGCAAGGAAGGTTATTAAGAAAACTAAGCAGCAATAAAAGGGAGTTTTTACATTGAATAATAATAAATCAATTAAAAAAACAGTTGGGATTATTGGCGGAATGGGACCAGAAGCAACATCTGATTTATTTGAAAAAATAATAAATTTTACAGATGCAAACTCAGATCAGGAACACATACATTTAGTAATTGACAACAATACAGATATTAATGATAGAAGTCACTATATATTAAACAAAGAAAATAGCCCAGAAAAAGAGTTGATAAAAACTGCTCAAAAGCTTGAAAAATATGGAGTGGATTTTATTGCCATGCCTTGCAATACAGCTCATTATTTTTACGAAAAAATACAACTAGCAGTAGGTATTCCTATATTAAACATGATTAAAGAAACGGCTACTTACTTAAAGGAAAATAAAAAAGACTTGAATTTTACACTACTTGCAACAGAAGGAACTTATACATCAGATATATATAAAAAAGAATTTGAGAAGTTTGGGTTAAACATTATTTATCCTAAAAAAGAACATAAAAATATATTAATGGAAGCAATATACAATTTCAAAAAATCAAAACCTGTTGATATTGAAAAGTTGAATAATGTTATTGATAAAATGAATATGGAAAAACAATCATTATTTGTGCTTGGATGTACTGAACTACCCTTGATTTTCAAAAAATATTCAATCAAATACGATTTTATTGATACAACTGAAATACTGGCAAAATCAATAATAAAAAGAGCTAATTATAATTTAAAATAAAGATAATAAATGTATAAATTTGTTGTTTTTGTGTAGATTTAATAATAGAGTAAAAAATGTGAGGAGAGATTATATGAGTTACGGTTATTCAGGAAAAATATTAAAAGTTAATTTAACCACAGGTGAAATCGATAGGGAAAATTTATCTGAAGAAATAATGAGAAAGTATATGGGAGGAAAAGGATTAGTATACCATTATCTAAAAGATAGTGTAGATAAAGATACAGATCCATTCTCAAAAGAAAATCCTTTATACTTTATGACTGGAGTAGTATCTGGAATACCAACGGGAGGTACTTCAAGGATGGTAATAGGAACAAAATCACCTATTACTGGAGGATTTGGAATCTCTGAATCTGGAGGATTTGTAGCACCGGAGCTAAAGAAAGCCGGATGGGATGGTATTATAGTTGAAGGCAAATCTGAAAAACCTGTATATTTGCTGATAAAAGACGATAAAGTTGAAATTAAAGATGCATCTCATTTATGGGGAAAAGGCAACGGAGAAGTTAACGACATAATAAAAGAAGAAAACAATGATAAAGGAATAAAACTATCACAAATAGGTCAAGCTGGTGAAAATCAGGTACAGTATGCATGTGTTATGAACGACTTGAAACATGCCTGCGGTAGAAACGGTATGGGTGCTGTAATGGGAAGTAAAAAACTTAAAGCAGTAGCTATAAAAGGAACTGTAGGTGTAAACTTTAAAGATGAAGAAAAAGTTAAAGAAATAAGCAAATGGTATGCTAAACATCAAAAAGACCATCCATCAGCAAAAGGACTTCACCTATATGGTACAGCAGGAGGAGTAGAAAGTCTTGATAAATCAGGAATGCTTCCTACAAGAAACTTCAGCCAGGGCTCCTTTGAAAAAGCAAAAGAAATATCCGGACAAACTATGGCAGATACAATACTTACACAAAGAGGAGGATGCTACGGTTGTCCTGTAAGATGTAAAAGAGTAGTAGAAGTTAATAGTGAAAAGATAAAAGTAGACTCAAAGTATGGTGGTCCGGAATACGAAACCATAGGTGCTATGGGATCAATGTGCGGTATAGGAAATTTAGATGTAATAGCAAAAGCTAACGAAATGTGTAACGATCTGGGACTGGATACAATATCTACAGGAGTATCTATATCCTTTGCTATGGAATGCTACGAAAAAGGAATTATAGATAAAAAAGATACAGATGGAGTAGAGTTAAATTTTGGAAACGAAGAAGCCTTACTTAAGATAATAAAAGACATATCAGAGAAAAAAGGACTTGGTAAAATTCTATCCCAAGGAGTAAAAAAAGCATCAGAAATCTTTAGAGGAGGATCAGAAGAATTTGCCATGCATGTAAAAGGACAGGAACTACCAATGCATGAACCAAGAGGAAAAGTCGGAGTAGGACTAGGATACTCAGTATCACCAACAGGGGCAGACCATATGCAGGCAGCCCATGATAATAGGATTACTGAAGAGGGACCTCTTATGGAAAAAGCAAGAGTTATCGGGCTTGAAAAACCTACTGATCCTATGATATACGGTAAAGATAAAGCAGAGTATTACTCTACAATGGAAAAATGGTGGAGTTTCTTAAATATGGTTGGTATGTGTGACTTCATACCTGAGCCTACCGGATCAATGCCAATAGATAAATTTATGGAATTAATTAATGAGACTACTGGTTGGGATGTGACTCCAGAAGAATGCATGGAAGTAGGAGAAAGAGGTGTCACAGCAGCAAGAAAAGCAAACTACGATCTAGGAATAGATGAAAGTCATGAAGAACTACCAAAAAGATTATACCAGCCTCTTGAAAACGGAGCATTAGAAGGAAAATCAATGGATATAGATAAATTTATTGAAATGAAACAGTACTATTATGATATTTTAGGATGGGATAAAAAAGGTTATCCAACTAAAGAAACCTTGGAACGATTGGGATTGTAAATAAAATATAATAAACAATAACATGCTCTCATTTTGTAATAAAATACAAAAAGAGAGCATGTTTTTAATTAGATTTTACAAATAGCCACTAATGTATTAATATATTTTCAAAGACACTATTTGAGGTGAAAACATGGCTCATGGTCACAATTATTCCGGTCATAATCACGGAAATAAAAATATAAAAACAGCATTCTTCTTAAATTTAGGATTTACAGTAATTGAAATAATTGGAGGTTTGTGGACCAATAGTATGGCTATACTCTCCGATGCACTTCACGACCTTGGTGACTCCCTATCTCTTGGAGTATCTTGGTATCTGCAAAATTATTCTAA
The DNA here is from genome assembly GCA_033549325.1 of Bacillota bacterium. Lineage (GTDB taxonomy): Bacteria > Bacillota > Clostridia > Tissierellales > Dethiosulfatibacteraceae > UBA8670. The sequence continues at coordinate 15,464 of JAWSUU010000030.1, forward strand.
AAAAGGACCTGACTATAAATTTTCTTTTGGATACTCAAGATTTTCACTTCTGGGAGCTTTAATTAATAGCATTGTGCTGTTAGGAGGGTCTGTGCTTATACTATCAAGAGCTGTGCCCCGTATATTCAACCCTCAGCCGGTCAATGCTAAAGGCATGATAGTATTTGCTGTACTAGGTATTATTATCAACGGAGCAGCTGTTTTAAAGCTTAGGAAAGGTACGTCTTTAAACGAAAAAGTTGTGACATGGCACTTACTTGAGGATGTACTAGGATGGGTCGTTGTACTTATTGGAAGTATAATACTTAACTTTAAAGACATACCTGTTATTGATCCGTTGCTTTCTTTAGGTATCACAATATACATCTTGATTAACGTAGTAAAAAATTTAAAGAAAGTACTGAATGTTTTTCTGCAGGGAGTACCGGAAAATATCTCTATAGAAGAAATAGAATCTAAAATAACAGAAAATACTAAAGCTATCTCTGCTCACCATACTCATATATGGACTATAGAAGGAGAAAGAAATATGCTAAGTACTCATATAAAGATTCCTGATGATTATAATAGTGATGAAATAGTCCAGTTGAAAAAAAGTATAAGAAAAATACTTACGGAAAAAAACATAGAACATGTAACAATAGAAATAGAATTTGAAAGTGAGGATTGTGAAGGAAAAATGTTTGAATAAATCTTGGGTCTTTTAAAAGACTCTTTTTTTATTTTAATGTTTTTTTAATCAATTATAAAAGATTTCCTAATTTAAGTTTGTTAAAGTTATGACAGATAAAAAATAGGAGGAAAACAATGAATAACAAAGAAGTATTAAAAGTACAGAATTTGACTAAAAAATACAGCAGTAAAATAGTAGTTAATAATATAAATTTTAGCATTGAAGAAGGAGATATATTTGGGTTTTTAGGACCTAATGGAGCGGGCAAAACTACTACTATAAAAATGATACTAAATCTAATTAATAAAGATAAAGGGAAGGTGTACGTTAATGGTAAGGACTTATCAGATAACTTCAATGAATGTATATCAAAAATAGGAGCAGTAGTTGAAACACCAAAATTTTATGAATACTTGACAGGCTATCAAAACTTAAAACAAATAGCAAATCTAGAAAAAAACGTTAATAATGCCAAGATAATGGAAGTTCTAAAAATTGTAAGAATGGAAAAAAGAGCTAAAGAGAAGGTTCAAACATATTCTCTGGGCATGAAACAAAGATTAGGTTTAGCGAGAGCCTTATTAAATAATCCTAAACTAATTATTTTAGATGAACCTACTAATGGTTTAGATCCTCAAGGAATGAAAGACATTAGAGAATTAATAAAAAAATTATCAGTTGAAAACAACATAACCTTCCTAATATCAACTCACTTACTGCATGAAGTAGAGCAAATATGTAATAAGGTTGCTATTTTAAAAGAAGGTGAAATAGTTAGTTATGATACAGTACAAAATTTGCTAAATAAAAACACTGAAACTTTAAACATACAAACACCAGATATATTAAAAACTTTAAGCTTGTTAAAAAGTTTAGGTTATGTAAAAAATAAAGCCAGATATGATAAAGGTGTAATTATAGAAATAGAAAAAGGTTTTTCTATAGAATTAAATAAATATTTAATAAAAAAAGGAATAAATATGGAATATTCAATACCAGTAAATCAAAGTTTAGAAGAATTCTTTATTGAGAAAACAAAAGGAGGGGAACAAATTGCTTAATTTAATAAAAAATGAAATGGTAAAAACTTTTTCAACAAAAAAAATGTATGTATTTTATGGAATTATAATTGTATTTTGTCTAATGATTGCATTAACCATCATACTTCAACCCGGAGAGATTATAGCTAAACCAACAGGTCAAGCATTTCCATTAATATTATTAAAAGGGTTAATAGGTCAAATATTTCCTATATTTATTATAATAATAGCTGTAGATATGATAACAAATGAATATAGGAATGGAACTTTTAAGCTGCCATTACTACATCCAGTAAGCAGAAGAAAATATATTATATCAAAAATATTTTCAATAATAGTATTGATCGTGTCAATGTTGGGATTCACTTTAGCAAGCTCATATGGCATAGGCACTATTTTCTTCGGTTGGGGAGATGGAGTAATCATAGATGGAAGTCTATACGGCTCAGTAGAAGGAGTTTTAAAAATGATGAGTTACTACGGTATATCTATTCTACCATTAGCAGCATTTAGCATTGTATCAGTAGTTTTAGCATTACTATTTTCAAATACAGGAATAGCTGTAGGCATATCAATAGGATTACTATTCGCTCTTGATATAGCAGCAACTTTTGCCTGAATTAGGATTTCATATAATTAATTCAACATTCTATATCTTTGAATCCTTATTTAACAGCAACCTTTACGATACAGCTGTTTCTCAGGTTTTAATAGCTTTAATTTATGCTTTTATAAGTGTAGTAATAAGTGATATAATAATAAGAAATAAAGAGATACTATACTAAAACTAGAAGAAAAGGAATTAAAAATGAAAAACTATATCAACGAGAAACTTGGGGACAATAATCTCATAGTTCGATTTATAACTCTTTACATTCTAAGCTTTATACTGTTTATTATATCCTGGACAATATCTTATCTAATACTTCCAGAAGGAGTAATTAGAGGATTAGGAGTACTTCCGGGGATAGCAGAAAAAGCAGCAGCAGATACTCTTTTTAATGAGTTTATAAC